>CAZDAT010000210.1:0-2504 GCA_964503695.1 uncultured Lachnospiraceae bacterium | reverse complement strand
AATAAAGTCGGAGCGCGACGAACTAAAAAAAGAAAACGCAGACTTACAAAAAGAAGTAGACGATTTAAAAGAGTCTATGCAAGTTTACAAAGATTTTATTGAAGAAATAGAAGTAGAAAACAATTTTGTTGTTACATACGAATATGACGGTGTTGTACTTTTGGTAGAAAAATACAGTGAAGGCGAATGTTTGCTTGGAGAAATTACTTTACCTGACACCGCAAATAAAGATAATTTTTTAGGCTGGGAAATAGACGGCGCCGAATATTCTACCGAAGAATTAAAGAGTTACGTTGTTACCAAAAGCATAACTGTTATTGCAAGATTTTCAGAAGAGTATACTGTTCGTTTTTACCAGACGGTAACAGGGGACATTAGAGATATGCAACTTATATCAAGTCAAACTGTATTAAGAAATGGTTACTGTACCGTTCCGACCGATATATCGGTAATAACCGGTTATACGGTAGATACTAGTATGTGGTATCTTTTATCTTCTTTTAAACAAATTAGTGCTAATGATATTGAAACAACGCGTGTAACTTGTAATAACGATTATTATGTTGTCCTAAAACCGGTTGAAATAGAAGTTACTTTTAAACGAAGCGGTACTAGTGGCGGTGTTTATTTTTATAGTTATGAAAGTTCAGTAGATTTTTCTAAATCTTATAAGATATTGACTAACGATAATGGTAATAGATATGTTTCTTATTGTTTTAATTTAGATGACCGTTTATATTTTGAAGATTTTTTTGGCGGTGGAGTAAATTATACATACGATGAAGATAGGTTATTTAGTTATTTTGAAATAGATTTTTATTTAGATGAGCCTTACAGTAGTTCCGGTTTTTCATATTTAAGAAGTGGCAATTTATTAGAAACGACAGACGATTTTACATATCTTATGCTTTATTTAATTGATTGCGGAGAAATAGATTCAGATACTACCGAATTTACAGTAAAATTATGTCCTTTATGGAGAAATAGTTAAATGGTAGCGATGTTTTTTATAACTTTAACGGCTATATTATTACGGTTCAGTGTAGAAGCGTTGGCGGTAAATTATAGTTTTTGGCAAGTGTTTGTTGTTCCGTTAAACATAGTTATGTGGGTAATGGTAGGGCTGTTCGGGTTGATTACGATATTAGAAATAATAAAAAGGATAAGGAGCGGATAAAAAATGAATACAAGATTTGTTCAGTACGTATTCGATTACAAAGACGAAACGGGTACTAGTCGGACGGCGTATGCAAGAGATAAAACCTACGCCAAAGAACTAGAAGAAGAGTTAAAGGCGAAAGGTTTTGAATACGTTAAAAAAAAATTGTGTTATTCGAATTGTAATGTAGTGTAACGCAAAGCAATTAAAGGCTATACATTTTCCTATTGTGTATAGTAGGTTTTTTCATATAGTCTAGCCCTAAATACCGAGTTTAGGGCTAGGCAACCCTTTTTAATACACAAGCAGGGAAATAAAGAAATAAAAAAGATATAAGGAGAAAAAAAGAAATGAAAGCAGTAAAAATTATAACGTCAATAATAATGATATTGTGCGTAGCGTGGTGTACGTTTTATTTAGCGTTCCCCGAACAATACGAAGTAGTAAAAGACTGGATAGTAGAACTATTTAGTAAAGAAGACATCGAAGAGCCGGTAGACCCGGTAGAACCTGTTGACCCGGTAGAACCTGTTGACCCGGTTGACCCTGTTGACCCTGTTGACCCTGTTGACCCCGTTGACCCTGTAGACCCGGTAGAACCCGTCGACCCCGTCGACCCGGTAGAACCTGTCGACCCTGTAGACCCTGTTGACCCCGTTGACCCGGTTGACCCGGTAGACCCGCAACTGCAAACGGTAACTTTAGATGTGTATTTAGGCTCAATTTTAGAAGGTGAAAAAATGGGCTCGATTGAAATGGACAAATCGACATTATCTAGTATATCTAGTAACGAAGACTTAAAGGCATATTGGACGGAGAATTATCACCAAACGATTTTAAATCAGATAGGTAATAATGATTACGATTTTAGTATTTCTATTGTATCCGGCGGTATTGGTTCCGGTTCGTCGTATATCGAATCAGGTTCAATTTTATATGTAAATTATTTTAGAAAAATTAGTGCAAAAACTGACTGGACTGAAAAATATTTTTGTATAAAACTAGCTGAAAACGAAAGATTAGGGGGAAGTGGTTATGTATGGTTCTCGTTACATAGTTTTGACACTAATGATAGTTATACTACCGCACCGTATTATGTAACCGATTATTGGACTGACAGAACATTTACGGTATCCAGGAATAGTGACACTGAGGAAAAGTTTACAATAAATTTAAAAGGTCTTGAACTTACTGATGAATATTTAGGTAGATATGATGTTAGTGGTACCGCGGTTACTTCTGATAATTCCGATTTAACTATAATGGAATATAATTTTGAATTTTCCGTGTATTATACCGGCGACGTTGAGATATAAAAAAGAGTAATAATAAGGAGAAAAGATAA
>CAZDAT010000209.1:0-2545 GCA_964503695.1 uncultured Lachnospiraceae bacterium | reverse complement strand
GCCTAAAATTTTCCTTATCATACCACAGGGGGCGTAACAAAAGCGTAACTTTTTGGAGGTTTTTTATGAACAATTTGTAAACATTCTATAAAAAAAGTATAAACTTCATGTTTTTAGATGATTTTTTTGTATACTTTACTATAATTCATACTTAAAGGATAATCTTTATGATTTTACAGACATTCCAAGAAAGAAGGTTTTACCATGATACGTTTGATTTTAATTGCTGTTTTTTTAGTTACTTTTCTGATATGCAGTATTCCGCTATTGATTGCAGAGTGGATTATCGGTCATTTTAATATGGATGTTAAGAACCGCTCCTCCCTTGCCATTGTAAACTGGGCTTTCCGGGTCATTCTCTTTCTCACAGGAGTCAGGGTAACTGTTCTGGGAGAGGATAACGTTCCCCGGGACAAGGCGGTATTATATGTTGCCAACCCCAGAAGCTATTTTGACATTCTTCTGACCTATGTGCGGGTTCCCAGACCCACCGGATATATTTCCAAAAAAGAAATGGAGCATTATCCCTTACTGAAAAACTGGATGGATAACCTGCATTGTCTTTTTTTGGACAGGCAGGATATCAAGCAGGGATTAAAAACCATCCTTGCAGGCATCGAAAAGCTGAAATCCGGTATTTCCATCTGTATCTTTCCGGAAGGAACACGTAACAGGGTAAATGACACCTTCCTGCCCTTTCATGGGGGAAGCTTCAAGCTGGCGGAGAAATCCGGATGCCCGATTATTCCCATTGCCATAAACAATGCGGCTGATATTTTTGAAGACCACTGCCCCAGAATCAAAAAAACACACGTGGTAATCGAGTATGGTGCTCCCATTTATCCTGACCGGTTAGACAAAGAAACGAAAAAAAATCTGGCCGGCTATGTTTCCGACCAGATTCAGACCATGTATTTTAAAAACAAGGCTCTTGTTTAAGAATACTGTTTTTCAAGCCATGACACAATATCAGAAAATCCCATGCCGTGAGATGCCTTCAAAAGAATGGTATCCTGCGGCATAATTATTTCTGTAAGAAGCTCATAACAGCCTGCTTTCTCTTCCAGATAAAAGCTTTCCGGCTTATTTTCCCCATCACGGCTTCCCTCATAAATCTTTTTTGCAAGCTTTCCGATGCAGATTAGGACATCTGCTTTTCCGTTTACGTACTGTCCGATTTCGTAATGAAGCTGTTCTTCTTCTTCTCCCAGCTCCAGCATATCTCCCAGGACCGCAAGCTTTCTTCCCGCTGCTGACTGCAGTAAGTCAATGGCGGCTTTCATGGAGACGGGATTGGCATTATAGCAGTCATCTATAACGAACCTGTCACCCAGCTTTATAAGGTTGCTTCTTCCATTTACCGGCTGAACCCTTTGCAGACCTTTTTCGATTTCCTCCGGTGTCATCTTAAGACCAGAAGCCACCGCCGCGGCAGCCAGGGCATTTAGAACCATATGCTCTCCCGGAAGTCTGACCAGGACTTCTGACAGTTCTATTTTGCCGCAGATATCCGTTACCGTTCCCAGCAGACCTTTTGATGCTTCATTTACTGCATATACATCGTTACAGGTATTCTTACCGAAGGTAACTATTTTTTCCTGTCTTTTCGTCTTTAAGGTCATCAGCTTGTCATCATCCCCATTTATAAAAATGGTGCCCTGTGGATTCATAAAATCAAAGATTTCACTTTTGGCTTTTAACACTCCATCCCTGTCACCCAGATTTTCCAAATGACACTGCCCGATATTGGTCAGAATGCAGATATCCGGTCTTGCAATCTGGCTTAAACGGTGCATTTCCCCAAAATCACTGATTCCCATTTCCAGAACTGCAATTTCATGTTCTTGCCTTAGCTGCAGAACCGTCAGGGGAAGTCCCACTTCATTATTATAATTTCCCTGTGTTTTCCACACGTTATATTTTTGTGAAAGTACATCCGCCACAAATTCCTTGGTGCTGGTCTTTCCCACACTTCCCGTAATTCCAATGACCGTTATATCCAGCTGCCTGCGATAAAAGGCGGCAATTTTTTTCAAAGCCTTGAAGCTATCCTTAACCAGAATACAGGGTCCTGCCATGGTTTCCGGTAATTCTTCACAGACTACCGCCAGGGCTTTCTTTTCAAAAACAGATGGAATGAATTTATGTCCGTCTACCTTTTCTCCCCTGGTGGCAATAAACACATACCCCTCCTGAAGCAGGCGGGAATCTAGGACCACACCTTTTGCTTCCATGGTTTTTAAGGTATCCGGTACCGTTCCATATACTTTGCCGTCACATACATCTGCAATATTCCAAACTGTCAGATTTTTCATTTCCTTATGTCCTTTTCTTCTTATTCCAGATACGAAAACGTCTTCTATATCCTTTATGCCAGAGCCGCTTCTATTATCATTTCGCACAGCTTCTCAAAGGAAATTCCTGCCGCCGCCGCTTCCTGCGGTAACAATGACGTGGGTGTCATACCGGGAAGGGTGTTTGCTTCCAGACAGAAGATTTCTTCTTTTTCATTCATCATAAAATCCATGCGGGCATAATTTTTAAG
>CAZDAT010000208.1:0-2602 GCA_964503695.1 uncultured Lachnospiraceae bacterium | reverse complement strand
GGAACCTTACGATTTCCTTCGGTGTCTTCTCTGCATTTGTTCCATGGGTATTTAGAAAAATACTTTTTCTTCCGTCTTCCATATCCCAGTCCAGATTTTCCACACAGCGGTTTTCAAAGGAATACTGGTACATTCCTTTTTTAAAAGGGTCAAAGTCGCAGATAAAGATTACGTAAGTATTGGGTAATTCATCATAAGGCTGACCTTTTAACAATAGTTCCATGTTCATCTATATTCCTCCTGTACGACAGAGGAATCCTGTAATTATATTAACATAATATCATTTTCTTTTCAACACATTTCTAATTTCAGATAACCAGTCCTAATTTTTCCTGTTACTGCAAAAAACATCAAAATCTGTCACTGTTCTTCCTTTCTTTCCATATAATAAAGTAAATCAAAAAAGTGAGGATTTTTTTATGGCTACCTTTTATAATCAGGCAACCCTTTCTTACAACGATACTACTACCAACTCCAACATTGTTGCGGGAGAACTGGTGGAAGTATTGTCCATGACAAAAACCGCTACCGATGATACCTATGAACCGGGAGATTTGATTACTTATATCGTCTCTCTGGTAAACAGTGGGACTACCGCCTATACAGACCTTATTCTGACGGACAATCTGGGAGAATATGAATTAAATACCCTCTCCCTGACTCCTTTAACCTATGTGGAGGGTTCTTTACGCTATTTTGTAAACGGCACCCTTCAGGCAACCCCTTCACTTACACAGGGACCACCGCTTAACATTACCTCCCTTACGGTTCCTGCCGGAGGAAATGCCACGTTAATCTATGAAGCAAGAGTCAACGACTTTGCTTCCCCGGAAACCACGGGCAGTATTGTAAACACTGCAACCCTGACCGGAGAATCCGTTACCACACCACTTACCGCCTCTGCAACGGTTACCAGTGATACTGCCGCCAAGCTGTCCATTTCCAAATCCGTCTGCCCGGAAACAGTAGCAGAAAACGGACAACTGACCTATACCTTTGTCATTCAGAATACCGGAAATACTGCTGCCGTGGCTGCGGATAACGTTGCCGTTACAGATACCTTCAATCCGGTTCTTTCCGGCATTACCGTAACCTTTGACGGCACCACATGGACCTCTCCTGCCAACTACTCTTACAATTCCACTACCGGATTATTCCAGACAGTGGCAGGCCAGATTACCATTCCTGCTGCCACTTACACACAGAATGAGACAACAGGTGTCTGGACCACAACACCCGGTTCTGCCATTTTAAGAGTGACAGGTACTTTATAACAGCCTGCCCCCATTTATAAAAGCGGATGCTTTGCATCCGACGCTGACTGGCAGCTCACCTTTTATTTCATTTGGGGGTGCTTCGCTCATGACGTGTTAAACGGGCTAATTCATATAAGTATGATTAGCCTGTTTATCACGTCATGGCTAAGCTGTTATGAAAAATTAAAAAAATGACATTTTTCGTCTTGTGATTTTTAAGATTTTCTATATAATAGATAATGACAAAAAAGGAGGATAAAAATATGCCAAAAAGAAACGACATCAACAAGATACTGATTATTGGTTCCGGTCCGATTATCATCGGGCAGGCTTGTGAATTTGATTATTCCGGCACCCAGGCATGTAAAGCTTTACGTAAACTGGGATATGAAATCGTGCTGGTAAACTCCAATCCGGCTACTATCATGACTGACCCGGAAACTGCTGACAAAACTTATATTGAACCTCTGAATGTGACTCGTTTGGAGCAGATTATCGCCAAAGAAAGACCTGATGCCTTATTACCAAATCTGGGAGGACAATCCGGTCTTAATCTATGTGCAGAACTTAACAAAGCAGGCATATTGGATAAATACAATGTAAAAGTCATCGGCGTTCAGGTAGATGCCATCGAACGCGGAGAAGACCGTATCGAATTTAAAGCTGCCATGAATAAATTAGGAATTGAAATGGCAAGAAGCGAAGTGGCTTATACCGTAGAGGAAGGTCTTGCCATTGCCGAAAAGCTGGGATATCCCGTAGTTCTCAGACCTGCCTATACCATGGGCGGTGAAGGCGGCGGTCTGGTATATAATAAGGAAGAATTAAAAACCGTCATTGCCCGCGGACTTCAGGCAAGTATTGTAGGACAGGTATTAGTCGAAGAATCCATTTTAGGCTGGGAAGAGCTGGAAGTGGAAGTTGTCAGAGATGCCGACAACAACATGATTACCGTCTGCTTCATTGAAAACATCGACCCCCTTGGAATCCATACCGGAGACTCTTTCTGTTCGGCTCCCATGCTTACCATTTCCGAAGACTGTCAGCGTCGTTTAAAAGAACAGGCATTTAAAATTGTAGAATCCGTACAGGTAACCGGCGGTACCAACGTACAGTTTGCCCACGACCCGGTAACGGACAGAATTATCGTTATTGAAATCAACCCCCGTACCTCCCGTTCCTCTGCACTTGCTTCCAAAGCAACCGGTTTCCCGATTGCCTTAGTATCTGCCATGCTGGCAGCAGGACTTACCTTAAAAGATATTCCCTGTGGTAAATATGGTACACTGGACAAATATGTTCCTGACGGAGACTATATCGTTATCAAGTTTGCCCGCTGGGCTTTT
>CAZDAT010000207.1:0-2612 GCA_964503695.1 uncultured Lachnospiraceae bacterium | reverse complement strand
AATCCTGGAAGGAAAACATGATGACATTCCGGAAAGCTATTTCTTAAATGCAGGAAGCATTGATGACGTAGTTGCAAAAGTAAAACAATGTGAGGTTATCTATGGCAGAGGATAGAAATTTTGAGTTGGAAATCATTACCCCTGACCGTGTGTTTTATAAGGGACAGGCAGGCATGATAGAGTTTAATACCACGGAAGGACAGATAGGTGTCTATAAAAACCATATCCCCCTTACTGTGATTATTAAACCGGGTGTTCTTACCATAACCTCAGAAGAAGGAAAGAAAACGGCTGCTCTGCATTCCGGTTTTGCCACTATCCTGCAGGAAAAAGTTACCATTCTTGCAGAGGTGGTAGAGTGGAGTGATGAGATTGATGAGAAAAGAGCAGAGGCAGCAAAAATGCGTGCCGAAGAGAGATTAAAATCCAATCAGGAAAACATCGATATTACAAGAGCAGAGGCAGCACTGCTTCGGGCATTGGCAAGAATAGACAGTAAAAGATAAAAGAAAAAGAGACTGGCGTATCAGGCGACAGTCTCTTTTTTTGGCATACAATAATAAAAACATAAAAATGGGGAAAAACCATGGAAAATAAAGAAACTGTCCTGCCGTATTTTATCAGCAGTTATGTACCGGAAGAAAACCGAAACCAGAAGGAAGAAACTAAAGACCGGGAGTATTTCAGACAGATGTACCCTGCAAGTGTAAAAAAGTACCTCCGTGTCATTGCCGAGGTATTAAACCGGATGGATACTCCGGAAAGCTATCTTTATGATGAATATCCCGATAAAGTCAGAATGGAAAGACTGGCAGAAATAGTTCTCCGCCTGGTTCCCCTGGAAGAACGTATGAACCGGGAAACACAGAGGAATATGATAAAGGTTCTTCTGTGGGAAGAGGTAGCTTACAGAAGAAACCAGAGACGTGAGAGAATAACTTCTGCAGGGCAGTCTTAGAAAATACAGGTAAGAATTTATTTGGATTAAACAGGACTAAAAAAGAAAATGGGGCTGTTTCATTAAGATTAACTTTCAAAAAAATCAGTTTTCTTAATGCGACAGTCCCATTTTCTTTTTAGAAAACAAAGTTTTTTACTGGAGCCTGCATAAAACCTATACCAGCATATCAAAATTAGAACCGATATGGGGATTCACACTTCGTTCCATTGCAGCGGCATCAATCATTTCCACAAGCCCCTGTCCTAAAGTTTCTACGGTATCCATGGTTTTGCTTAACATGGCAGTCCCGGTCTGGGTAAGAGCAGAGTTTTGGGATAAAGCCACTGATACAGATGCAATATCCATATGTCACCTCTTTTCTGCCGGAGTCCGGCATTTGCTTTTTGTTATCACAATTATAACAGAAGAAAACGAAAATGTCATTAAAAGTATTGAAAAGGACAAAAATCACAAAAAAACCATAATTTCTTGTAGATTTTTTTGGTATTTTCTATTAATATAATTATGGGTATATTTTAGCAAAGAACAAAGGAAAAGATTATAATCGATAAAAAAAGGAGAAGGAACATGATTTCCAATCAGATATTACAAAATACAATTGATGGCTTAAAGGCAATCGGAAGGGTGGACTTTTGTGTAGTCGATGCAGAGGGGAAGACATTGGCGGAAACCACTCCATCTTTAGTGAAACAGACCATGACGGCATTGGAATTTGCCAAATCTCCGGCAGACAGCCAGGAGGTTGCAGGAAACCAGTATTTTAAAATTTATGATGAACAGCAGTTAGAATATATGCTGATTGCCATGGGTTCGGGAGAAAATGTATACATGGTAGGCAAAATGGCGGCATTCCAGATTCAGAATCTCTTAGTTGCCTATAAGGAGCGTTTTGATAAAGATAATTTTATAAAAAATCTGCTCCTGGATAATTTGCTTCTGGTAGATATCTACAGCCGTTCCAAAAAATTACACATCCAGCCGGATGCAAAACGTGTTACCATGGTGATTGAAGGAAACGGCAGTAAGGAAGTCAATCTCCTGGAACTGATGCGGAGTAATTTCGGCTCCAACAGTAAGGATTTCATTACAGCCGTGGATGAGAACAATGTCATAGTGGTAAAGGAACTTGAACAGGCAGATACGAATGCGGATATCAGTAAAGCTGCCAATGCATACAGGACTTTTCTGGAAAAAGAAGGTATGGAGGGAGTCCGCATTGCTTATGGAACCAGTGTAAAAGAAATTAAGGAAGTAAGCCGTTCCTATAAAGAAGCCAAAATGGCACTGGATGTTGGAAAGATTTTCTTCGCGGAAAGAAGTGTGATTGCCTATAATGAACTGGGAATCGGCCGTCTGATTTATCAGCTTCCCATCCCGCTTTGCAAAATGTTCATTACGGAAATCTTTGGCGGAAAGAGTCCTGACGATTTTGACGAGGAAACATTAACTACCATTATGAAATTTTTTGAGAACAGTCTGAATGTTTCTGAGACAAGCCGTCAGTTATTTATTCATAGAAATACCCTTGTTTACCGTCTGGACAAGCTGGAAAAAACAACCGGACTGGATTTGCGGGTATTTGAGGATGCAATTACCTTTAAGATTGCACTTATGGTAGTAAAATACATGAAGTATATGGAAACCTTTGAAT
>CAZDAT010000206.1:0-2645 GCA_964503695.1 uncultured Lachnospiraceae bacterium | reverse complement strand
GCCGAGGTTTGCAAGCAAGTACGGACCGTCTGAAGTGTTCACATGATAGTATCCGTCAACCTCATTATACACAGGTGTGATGAAGTTTGTATATTTCTTGACACCGTCAACCTCTTGCAAATTCCAAGATGCAGGTCTCAAGACATTGACATCGCCCTTCAAATCTGCTTGATCGACCGCGCGGATATTCTTCACTGCCACGAGCTCTTCACCATTGAGATACACGCCATCGCTTGCATCCTTGTCATAATAGAGGGTGAGAGTGTGCTCTCTCTTCACATCATCTGCATCGATTTCATCGGACAGAGGTGTGTACAAATACATTGTTTTCCATTCGCCTGAAACTCTTTCGAGATCGCACATCCAATCGCCGTCAATATACACGCTCATGATATCTGCGTTGCCAATATTTTCGGTGTTCATGAAGTAGTCGAATGTGAGGAATTGACCTGCGCTGAGCTTAAAGGTGTATTCCACGATGGATTCAGTGCTATTATGGCCGATGTTGCCTGCATAGAGGATATCATCATTGCCGTCTTTTTTGAGATACCACGGCCAAATTGTGCCGTCATTGCGCTCGGAGTATGAACCGCCAAGGTCAGGGCTGATCTTGTTTACAATCTCGCTTGAAGCAGGCATATTCTCTGTCGGCTTATCAGGCACTACAACAGGGATCTCGTCATTTGACGGATCGTATGCAACTTGCACATAATCTTCTGCAGTGTAGCGTGCAAACTCTTGCTTGAAGAGTTCTTCTTTGCCACCACCGGTGAGATAGTTGCAAATCTTGCCATAGCGGTCAACAAAGATTGAAGTCGGAATAGCACCGCCGGAATACTTCACAAAACGGCTATATAAGCTGTTTTGATCGGTTGCCATATCGAATGTCAACCTCGGTGAGTATGATGCCTTAAAATTAATCACAGACTCCATACTGTCGCTCGTTGAGATTGCAATGATAGCCATATTATCTTGATAACGCTCGTAGGCGGCCTGGATGTCATCAAACTCCTCTTTGCACGGAGAACACCAAGTTGCCCAGAAGTTGATCATGACAAAGTCTTTCTCTTTGAGGACTTCTGAAAGCGTAAATGTTGAGCCATCGGATGTTTCAACCGTAAAGTCATACATGATGTCATCCATCGTGTAGCTATAATTCAATGGCATGTTGCCCTTGATGACTTCACTCTTGACGGTGATCGTGACATCGTTGGATGTTGCCGTGGTGTGCGGATTTTCACCGACAATGCTGTATCCTGTCGGAAGGCCTGCAAGCTCAATCGGATACTCTCCAAGCTCACTGACTTTGATATTTGCAATGCCGTCCTCGCCTGTGACCTTTGAAGAGACGATTTCGCCGTTCTTGACAGAAACGGTGACATCCTTCATTGGCATACCACCCTCGGATACGACATAAATGTCATACTTGTTGGATTGCAATGCGGACTCGATGATGACAGTTTTGCTTGTCTCGTATTCGGAAATGAAATCCGTATCCTCATACACATACCCCTCGGGCACGCCGTTGAGCACAACAAAATATTCCAAGCCTTTGCTGGTGTTGAGCAGTGCGATACCGTTAGAACCTGTCGTTGCGCCACAGAAAGCTTCTGAATCGTCATCAACGAGGAAAAGTTGCACTTCGATGCCCACAACCGGTTTAAGGTCAGGATAAAGCACTGTCACTTGATATTCCACATCCGCAATACCGTCGTCCGGAGCGGATATAGTTGTTTTGCTCGGAATTGTGTCATCATCGTTGCAAGCAATCAAAGTCATGCACAAACAAGCGATGAGCAACACGAGCAATAAAACAGTAAGTTTATTTTTTCTCATGAGAGAACTCCTTATGAAAATTCACGATATACTTATATATTATAATTTTGCAATAAAATGTATAATAATGCAAGCAATTTTTCATACTTATTCAAATTATTAAAGTTTTTGAGGAGATTTTGAAGGATAAATAGGCAGTTGCTTATTCGAAGCGTTCTTATACACCGACTATGCCCCTTCGAAGCGTGGAGTCTCAGTTCTATTGATTAACGGACACTCATTCAAAGCGTACCTATTAACTGACTATCCCCATTCGAAGACGAGACACGAGGCGCAAGGCGCCGAGCCTCTGAGCGCCGAGCCTCTGAGCGCCGAGCTTGATGAAGAGTACGAGAATGCGTGTCATTCTGTTGCGTAGCCGACACGCAGGCGAAGTGGCATAATAAGAGGACTGTCCCTATCTATGCGAGTGCCGAATGTCTCCCCCGCGAACGATGTTTGCTTAAATAGAGAAAGTTATTATTTGAGTGGTGGGAGAAAAGCCCGGAGGGAAAGAGGGGGCTCATTCATTTAGGGTTTTAAACGATAAACTCTTGCAGTGCAATCATAACTCTAAACTCATAACTACCGTAGGCATCATAACTAAAAAAGTGCGGAAGCTATCCGCACTTTTTATCAATCATTGTCGCTCCTAAAGCCTTTGCCCATGACGGAGGAAACTTTTGCGATATTTATGAACGCATTGGGATCCTCACCAATCAAGAACTTCTTGAAGTCTGCAGTACGGCGCTTATGCACGATGCAGATGATGATAGACTTATTGTCCATGGTGTAACCGCCCTTTGCCTCGATGATGGTGGCGCCCCTAT
>CAZDAT010000205.1:0-2716 GCA_964503695.1 uncultured Lachnospiraceae bacterium | reverse complement strand
TTCTTCAATGGTGATCACGCCGTCTCCGGATACTTTTTCCATGGCATCCGCAACCATCTGTCCCACTTTTTCATCTCCTGCGGAAATCGTTGCCACTCTTGCGATATGTTCTTTTCCATTGACTTTGGAACTCATTCCTTTGATGGCTTCTACCGCACAGTCAGTTGCTTTTTTCATACCTTTTCTTAAGATAATGGGATTTGCTCCTGCCGCAAGGTTTTTGATTCCTTCATGAACCATTGCCTGTGCCAGAACCGTTGCTGTTGTAGTACCATCTCCTGCAACATCATTTGTTTTTGTGGCAACTTCTTTTACAAGCTGTGCGCCCATGTTTTCAAACGGATCTTCCAATTCGATTTCCTTTGCAATCGTTACGCCATCATTGGTAATCAGTGGTGCTCCAAAGGATTTATCCAGTACAACGTTTCTTCCTTTTGGTCCAAGGGTTACTCTTACTGTATTTGCAAGCTGATTTACTCCGGCTTCTAAAGCTGCACGAGCTTCTGCTCCATTTTTAATTTCTTTTGCCATGACTATGACCTCCTGTTTTTTACTCTCTTAAATTTCCGGTGTTTTTATATGAGGCTCCCGTTCTTCGCCTTTTTTACTTTATGCTTCAATGACTGCCAAAATATCAGACTGTTTTACAACGATATATTCTTCATCATCCAGCTTCACTTCTGTTCCTGAATATTTGGAATAGATTACCTGGTTTCCAACCTGTACTTCCATTTTTACTTCTTTACCGTCAACCATTCCACCCGGTCCTACGGCAATTACTTCTGCCTGCTGTGGTTTTTCTTTGGACTGTCCCGGAAGAACAATTCCGGATTTTGTAGTCTCTTCTGCTACTAAATGTTTTAAAACAACTCTGTCACCTAATGGTACTAATTTCATCTCGTTACCTCCTAAAGATAATTTTTTCTTTCTTTTTGTCATTTATTAGCACTCATTAGAATCGAGTGCTAATCTCTGATTCATATATTATGTTTTTCCCCTATTTGCCGCAAGCGGGTTTATCACTGTATTTTCTTCGTTTTCATTTGTTTTCTCTACTTTTCTCTTTTTTTCTTTCATTTTCTAACTTATCTTGATTTAATATTTTTTTTAGAAAATTTATTTACTGATTAAAATCTTTATAAAAATTACGATTTATGCACACTATCTGCCAAAAACTCATATGGGCTTTCGTTTAAATCAAAAACAGCAATCTCCATATAACCGTTCAGCCCACATTATCATAAAAGTATCTGCTTTGCATCCAACGTTACTAAAGCAGCTCACTGTTATTTCAATTGATTTTTGATTACTGAACTGTTATATAAAAGATTGCTTTTATTTTTGATATATGCTTTTTAAATAAAACCTATTTTACCCCTTTTTTCAGACGTTCCTGATAGCCGGGCATTTTCTTAATTGCCATCTTATTTTCAAACATTTCATATTCTGCATCAGAAAAAGTCTGCATCAGAAGCTCTTCCACATTTTCCTTCACCGAAATTCCGATTGCAACAGATGGTGCAAGACATTTATCCTCATATTCATTGCAGGCATCCTGTACTTCTTTTGCATATCCGGCGGCTTCTCCCTCTTCCGGCATGGGAATCATGACATTAAATACATCACCGTCTACCCTTCCGATAACGTATTCCGGTTTGGCTTTCTTTTTTAAAATATCCGCAACAATACAAATCAGCCTGTCGCTTTCTTCATCGCCAAAATGGTCGTTGGCAAATTTCCAGTCATTGATATTAATACAAAGTGCGGCAACAGGTGCTGTCTGTGAACGGTCCAAGACCTTCATCCGGCTTCTGAAATATGTATGCGTTAAAACTCCGGTCAGGGCATCCGTTCTAATGCCTTCCGTTTTACGGTTCAGCTCTTCTTCCGCCTGAAACTGTACCTCATATACATACTGGTCAGTTTCTTTATAAAGGTAATTTTGTTCCGCCCATAATCTCCAGTTATCCAAAAGTGCGGTTACCATATCATCAATGGCTTCATTTCCATGATTTCTATAATAAAAATGTCCTATTGTCCTGTCAGCCACTTTAATCTTGCTTCCGGGATCTGCAATAACATCTACCAGATCCGTTCCCCAGTCTCCTACCATTGCAACAACTTCTCCATGCCGTCTGGTAAGCAGAAATTCTGCTCCTGCAAGCTTATGCAACCCTTCCAGTTCTTTCTGTACAACAGGTAAATCCAGTAACTGTCCCAGGGAATAATTTTTAATATTATCCTTAATTCTTTTTTCTAATGAAATAGAACCATATGCCATAGTCAATACCCCTTTACTTTTTTTCTTTTCCCCATTTATTTACATTGTACATTTTTCGACTATATTTGGCAAGAGACATATTGGAAAAGATGCAAAACTGATTTTCCTTGAAAAACAGCCCCATTTATGTATAATAGAAGCTGTGACTTTAAACCATAAAAACATAGGAAATAAGAGGTTCTAAATATGATTAGTGCAAACAACGTAACTTACAGGGTGGGCAAAAAAGCCCTTTTTGAAGAAGTAAATATCAAATTTACAGAAGGAAACTGCTATGGACTGATTGGTGCAAATGGTGCAGGAAAATCCACATTTTTAAAAATTTTATCCGGTGCGAAAGAGCCAACGACAGGTGAAATTATTATCCCAGCCAACGTTCGTATGTCGGTGTTGAAACAGGATCACTATGCTTATGATGAATATACAGTTATGGAT
>CAZDAT010000204.1:0-2740 GCA_964503695.1 uncultured Lachnospiraceae bacterium | reverse complement strand
AAGGCAAGAAATATCTTGCTTCAAATGACAAATATTATTTAAGTGACCATACTTTTCGTTATGCAAAACTCGGAACAAAAAATATGGATTACGGCAGAGTGCTTGAAAATATAGTCGCAGTAGAACTTTTGCGTAGAGGTTATGAGGTCTATGTAGGCGTTCTATATAAAAAAGAAATTGATTTTGTAGCAATTAAGCGTAATGAAAAAATATATATTCAGGTATCCGACAATATCAGCGATGATAAAACTTTTGAACGAGAAGTATCACCATTACTTCAAATCAAAGACGCATATCCCAAAATGGTAATTGCCCGCACAAGACACGACGAGTATCAATACGAGGGTATAAAAATTATAGATATTGCAAATTGGTTATCTAATTAGCCTAAAATAACAAATGTATCATTTTGGCTAATAGATTGTTATCCCATAAGTATCTCTATTTTAAGCCAATGTCACAGGTTAATAAGTTTTCTATACTGCCTTATTAACCTGTGACATTTTGCATGACAGTTTTTTATGTCTTAAATTCTCATTATTCCTCCAGAAGATGAAACTGTTCTACCATGGCTTTTAAATTCTCAGACTGTGCCAGAAGCTCTTCACTTGTAGCAGAGGTTTCTTCGGCTACGGCTGAATTGCCGGAAGCCACATCTGCAATCTGCTCGATTCCTGCACGAATCTGTATGATATTTTCTGCCTGTTCTCTAGACAGTTCACTTGTTTCCTGTGAGGTATCTGCCAGAAATCTGATTCCTTCAATGACTTCTCCCAGTGCAGAGGTGGTCTTTTCTGTAATCTCATTTCCGTTCTTAACTTCCTGCAAGGATTTCACAATCAGATTCTTCGTATTTACTGCTGACTGTGCACTGTCTGTAGCCAGTTTTCCAATCTGGTCTGCTACCACTGCAAATCCGCGGCCTGCCTCTCCTGCTCTTGCCGCCTCAATAGACGCATTTAAGGACAAAAGATTTGTCTGGGATGCAATATCTTCGATTTCCGTAATGATATTTTCTATTTCCCTGGAGGTTGCCGTAATCCGTTCCATGGCCTCTGTCAAAAGACGCATATCCTGGTTGCTTTCCTGTGCCACCCTTGCAAATTTCTGTGCATTCTGGTAAGCTTCGTCAGCTTTTCGTGCACTGTCCTTGGCGGAATCTGCGGCATTTTCAATGGTAGCCGTAAGCTCATCCACTGCTCCTGCCTGATTGGAAGCTCCTTCTGCCAGCTGCTGGGCACTGTCTGCCAGTTGCTGTGCTCCCAGTGCAACCTGTTCCGAGCCTTCGTTAATCTGGTTCATGGTAAAGCTGAGACCAATGATGATATTTTCAATGGCTCTCTTAATATCTGCAAATTCTCCCATGAAATCAACCGTAGTCTCTACCGTAAAGTTACCGCCGCTGATTTCCGTCAGACTGTAATCAATATGTTCTATGTACTCCCGCATTTTGGAAACGGCTCCGTTGAAATCATCTGCCATTTCTCCAAATTCATTTTTGTCAGTGATATCCACTGCGATATCCAGTTCTCCCACTGCCAGCTTCTTAGCCGCACTTCGAATCTTTTCAAGTGCCTTTGCAATATCTGCCGCTGTATATCTTGCAAAAATTGTCCCCACGACTGCTGCCGCAAATAATACTGCCACCACAATCACAACCAGTATCAGACAGAACACATTCAGACTTTGGGATATGGCTTCACCTCTTTCCACGTTTATGGCAAGAAGGGTTTCCGCATCCTGTATCAGTTCATGGGCTACCGTTCCGGCTTCTCCCTGTAAAAGCACAAACGCATCTACTTTATTTCCACTCTCATCCAGAGCAAAGATTTCTTTTCTTAAAGCATGATATTCTTCCAGATTTTCTACCATATTATTGGCAATCTGTTTTTCCTGTTCACTTTCTAATTTGTCATACATTTTCTGAAAGTAATAAGATATTTTTTCATCGGCTTCTGCCAGTGAATTTTTCTTTTCTTCCACTGCCGCCTTGTCTGTCAGCATAATGGCATCACGAATCAGAATTCGTTCCTCATTCAGATAAGTAGCACAATATCCGATATCCCCCTGAATAAAACCGTTCTTTTCCAAAGCCACCGAATAACGGTAATTCACCACCAGTAGTAAAACTGCCGCCAGAACCGCCGCAATACTGGATAATCCCAGCACGATACTGAAGCTGACCGTCATTCTCTTTTGGACCCGTATATTTCGTAAGCTTTCCATAAATTTTTTCATAAGATATCTCCTGTTTTTCCGCATTTTTTGTACTGCACAGAGTGACCCCTGTTGTAGCATTAGGCATTATAGCACATTGGGGGATGTGTTACAAGTTCTGCAGTGGTATTGTTTTCATTCCGTCAGAAAAAGCCTCCAAATCTTTGAAAATTTGAAGGCTTTCTTCGGTCTATTCCTTATCTTCTTCCGGTGTGGTTTCTTGTGTTATAGTCTCTTGTGTCATAGTCTCTTGTGTTACTTCACTTTCTTTTTCCTGTTCTTTTCCGTCATTTTCCGCGGAAGCAGTTTCTTCGGGAACCTTTCCTTCCAAGTCCGTTTCTTCGGGAACCTTTTCTTCTATATCGATTTCGACAGTATCAGTTTCTTCAAAATCATTTTCTTCTGAGCCAGTTTCTTCTGTGTCTTTCTCTTCAGGAGTTGTTTCTTCAGAAACAGTGTCTTCGAAATCAGTGTCTTTGAAATCAGTGTCTTCAGAGTTATTCTCATCCGGGGACATGTCTTC
>CAZDAT010000203.1:0-2804 GCA_964503695.1 uncultured Lachnospiraceae bacterium | reverse complement strand
TAAACCACTTGTGCTTGCACATTTGTGGTTTAATGACTTCTTGACACGCCACAATCTTCGCATAAAAGCGGAACGTCAGCTCCGCGATATGCGAAGATTGTGTAGGATTGTGGGAGTGCAAAGCACGTAACAATCCGTTGAATCCTGTCAGCAGAAAGGAGTACCTATGAAAGGAAGAATACATTCCTTAGAGAGTTTTGGAACTGTAGACGGACCGGGAGTCCGGTATGTGGTCTTTGTCCAGGGCTGTCCCATGCGTTGTGCTTACTGCCACAATCCCGACACCTGGGAAATGAATGCCGGAAAGCTTATGGAGCCCTCTTATATTATCGAACAATACAAACGTAACATTGGCTTCTACAGAGGCGGCGGAATCACAGTTACAGGCGGAGAACCGCTGATGCAGATAGATTTCTTAATTGAATTATTTACACTGGCAAAACAGGAAAATATCCATACCTGCATCGACAGCTCCGGTATTGCTTACAATCCTTCCAACGAAGAATGGATAAAAAAACTGGATCATCTGATGACCTTAACAGACCTTGTTATGTTAGATATTAAGCATATTGACCCCGAAAAACATATTGAGCTTACTTCACAGCCTAATACAAACATTCTGAAATTTGCCGGGTATCTGAATGAAAAACAGGTTCCCATGTGGATTCGCCACGTTGTGGTTCCGGGTATTACAGATGACCCTGTATATCTTGAACAACTGGGTTATTTTATTGGTGCCTTTAAAAATCTGAAGGCTCTGGATATTTTACCATACCATGACCTGGGTGCCGTCAAATACGAGAAATTAGGTATGGATTATAAATTAAAGGATGTAAAACCTATGGACAAATCCAAGGTTCCACAGTTGAAGCAGTATGTTTTAAACGGCATTAAGAAACGGCGTGCCGAAATGAATCCGGAAGGATAAACTGTTAGAATATGTAAAAAAAGTTTCTATTTTCCTATTGTACAAAGTCTCAAATTGTATTAAACTGTAAAAGAATAGGAATGAAAAATAAAAGGAGGATTTTACTATGGCATACGTAATTAGCGATTCCTGCGTTATGTGCGGCGCTTGTGAATCTCAGTGTCCGGTTGGTGCTATCCATGCTGGTGATGGCAAATACGAAATCGATGCAGATACATGCATTAGCTGCGGTTCCTGTGCAGGCGGCTGCCCTGTAGGAGCTATTTCTGAAGAATAAGAAAATACTATTTTTCTTAGAACCAACCCTGAAGGATTGGTTCTAAGAGAATATGTATTTTTTATCCGAATAATTTAAAGATTACAGACCCTTTCTTTTTTCCTTCATCCTGTTTTTTTCTTATATTTTTATCCAGAGTCCTAAAATGTTTTTCCATACTGTTTTCCAGATTATTCCAGCGTTTACAATCTTCCTCCAGTAGCTTCTCCCAGCGTTTTTCTTCTTCCTCTTCCAGTCTTTCCCAGCGTTTCATCTCATCCTGTTCGTATTCCTTAAGCTCCTGCGTTAATTGCAGATTATATTCCTGTATCGTATCATGTATGGACTGTCTGATGAATGCTTTCATCAGGGCGTAAACCTTGTCCACCTTTTCTTCCAGTGCGGTATCTTCCACCGCCTCAGCTTCTGTATTGCAAATCTTATCCAAAGGTACTGTTTTCTCAGATTGTAACGGAATTACCACTCCTTTTTGATTATCAATCACCATAAATCTTTCCTGTTCCATAATTCTCTCCTTTCATTTTCACAAAATATTTAGGTAATTGCGAAACTTATCTTTATTAATTGCGCTTTGTGCAATTTTATTAACTGAAAAAGAAAGTGCTTCGGCATCGACCGGTACTTAGTGCCTGTTTTTTAGGCACTTATGTACCGCTGTCAGATGTCGGCAGCGAGAGCGTGCTTTCGTTTCAGTTATTAAAACTAAAACATCAACAAAAACAGCATAACGTACAATGTAAAGTATTTTCACCTATATAACCGAAAACACTCTTTTGTACGCCATGCTCATTTTTATCTTCCTGAGATTGTAGCTAAAACAATAAATTTTCTATTCTTAATATTCCTGCTGGTTTCTTTCATGCTCCTTATTGGCAAATTTGGTATACTCCGGTAACCATACCAGCTCAACCGTTCCAATAGGACCATTTCTCTGTTTCCCGATAATAATCTCTGAAATGCCCTTCTTCTCAGAATCCTTATTATAATAATCGTCTCTGTAAATAAACATAATTACATCGGCATCCTGCTCTATGGCACCGGATTCACGAAGGTCAGACATCATGGGTCTCTTATCCGGTCTTTGTTCTACCGCCCGGCTAAGCTGGGATAATGCCAGTACCGGTACATTCAGTTCCCTTGCAAGAGATTTTAACGAACGGGATATATCGGAGATTTCCTGCTGTCTGGATTCGCTTCTGCCGCTTCCCGACATTAATTGCAGATAGTCGATAATAATCATTTTCAGATTATGTTCCAGTTTAAATTTACGACATTTACTTCTAAGCTCGGAAATACTGATTCCTGCCGTATCATCGATAATCAGATTGGATTTTCCAATCACTCCGGCACTCTCAATGAGCTTTTCCCACTCCATGTCACTTAAGGTACCATTACGCAGGTTCTGGGCATCTACATTAGATTCCAGGGAAAACATACGATTTACCAGCTGCTCTTTTGACATTTCCAGACTAAAAATAGCAACCGTTTCATTTAAACGGAAAGCCACATGCTGGGCTATATTTAATACAAACGCAGTTTTCCCCATGGAAGGTCTGGCTGCTATCAGAACCAAATCCGCAGGCTGCATACCGGAAGTTT
>CAZDAT010000202.1:0-2851 GCA_964503695.1 uncultured Lachnospiraceae bacterium | reverse complement strand
ATTCCCGGCAATTTCTTCAAAAGCCAGTTTATGCTGTTTTAAAATGTGTTTTTGGGTTTTTCGGGCAAACTGAAACATTTCTTCTCCGGTTTTCATATGAAGTCCGGTTCCATCCTGAAGAAATACCTGAAGCTCCTGTTGGGTAAATTCTTTTGTCCTGTGATTATAATAAAAACCTGCGGCTTCAAAAGAAACTCCCAGGAAAAAAAGCACAAAAGCTTGGGGCAGGGTGAATATGGATGCAGACGAAAGAAGTAAAGAGCTATAAAATACCTGCAAAAGGATAATTCCATGGAAAAAAAGTCCGATACCAAAATAAAACCGGATAGTTTTTGATTTTTGCAGATTTTCATAATGGACAAGCTGGGAAAAAAGAAGCAGACTTTGTTTAAAGTCAGAGGGATGCATGGATGCTTTAAGAGTATCGGCATCAGTGGTTTTAAAGTATGCTCCGTTTAATAATTCCGTAATGGTAATACCAAATTCTTCACAAAGACATTGCATTATAGATAAATCCGGCAGAGTATAGCCGTTTTCCCACCGAGATACACTCCGGTTAGTGACACCCAGTTTTTCAGCTAACTGTTCCTGTGTCATATGATTTTCTTTTCTTAAAAGTGCGATAAAAGTACCTATTTTTTTGTTCATGCCATTGCTTTCCTTTCTTGAGAAATCTGTGTCAGTTGTAAAGGAAACTTCTGATTTTAAAATTCCTTTCTTGTTTATGACTGTAATGTAACATTTCCTGTGTTTTTTTAACATGACACAAACTGAGAATTCGATAATCTTACAGAATCACCAGCTTCTGTGAAAATTCATTCCTAAAAGGAACCTTAAATTTATCAGCCACGACACTCTCATAAATATGGGCAGCCTGTATATCTTTTTGAAGCATGGAAAGAGAAAGTCCTTCTAAATTCAGCACCGAATCTGCTAATTTTGAAATCAAAGGAATCTCTGAATGCTTTTTGATTTCATGAAGCAGGGGAGAAGCTTCTTTTCGAAAACCTAAAATGCGGGCATATTGTCCGTATCCTGCATCGCGGATGGCGGTAAACTCTTCTTTTTTGATATCCAATAAAATATGCATCAGACTTCTGCCAATACGTGTATGGGTCAGTTCCCTGGTTTTTAATAAATCACAGAATGAATTAAAGTTCTCATAAGTATTTAAGGAATTATAAATTCTGTCTGCCAAATCGGAACTGACATCCAGGTATTTTGTCAAGGAAGAACGTGATTCCAGAAGCAGTCTGTATTTTAACAAAAGAGAAAAATCATAGGAAGTTACAGGTGCTTTTATTCCCCAGCATTCTTTTAAAATTTGAAGACTCTTTTCCGGCATATGGGAAGACAAAAGAGAAAAAGCATCTTCTGTTCTTAATATGGTTTCTTTATTTAAAATCTGACCTGAAAGGTCATTTTCCCCGGTTAAGATATTTCGGATAGCGGTAGCAGAGGAAAGCTTTCCGGTACCGGACAATTCCTGTTCGTGATACCCGTTATCTTTTCTTAGAATGGTGCCAGGGGTGATGGAAGACTGGAAATACTTTAATGCCCTGCAATATTCCACACCAAGAATGTTATTGGAAGAATTTAAAATTTCAGAGGATAATTCCGGTAGAAATTTATGAATGGCACAGGCTCTGGCTTTCGGATAGCTCATGCCCTGCTTTAAAAAGGAAAGTAAGCATTCTTTGTAATCCGGTGTTTCATGGGATAAAAAATCAGCCGCCAGATTAAGTTTTTTTATGTCTCCGGATTCACTTCCAAACACCAGGGTATCCACGCAGCCCAGTTTATTTAAGATAGAAACGGCACCAAAAGCGAAGCCTTCCGCAGAAGCGGTGGCAAAGCAGGCGGGAAGCTCGAATACCAAATCAGCACCGCTTTCCAAAGCCTGCCTGGCACGCACGTATTTATTTACGATGGCAGGAGTGCCCCTTTGGGTAAAGTCACCGCTCATCAGGACAATGAGATAATCGGAATCCGTAATTTTTTTTGTTTTTTCCATATGATATTTGTGTCCTTCGTGAAAAGGATTGTATTCAGAAATAATAGATGCTATTCTCATGTATGATACTCCGTTGAATTTTTGTTTTTCATTTTAAGAGTAAAAGTTACCAAAAGAGTTGTCAATAGAAACACAAAAACTTTTGTGTGAAAATTAATACAATATTTTTAAAAATCGAATATTGTATACAATCATAAAATTCGTTATAATATCCATATTATAATGTACAGACAAGGGTACATAAAACTGGGAGGTTTGCTATGGCGTACATAGACATTATTAAAGAAAGAGCAAGACAGGACAAAAAAACAATTGTATTACCTGAAACAAACGACAAAAGAACTCTGATTGCCGCATCACGCATTATCGAAGAAGGCATTGCCAATATTATCATGGTCGGCAATGAAGAGAAGATTATGGATGGTGCCGGATGGCTGGAAGTTGATTTGACGGGAGTGAAAGTAATTGACCCGAAAAACTGTGAAAAACTGGAAGAATACGTTACTTTATTATATGAAACAAGAAAATCCAAAGGTATGACCATGGATAAGGCAAGGGAAATTCTTCTGACCAATTACCTTACCTTTGGTGTAGTCATGGTAAAAGCAAACGATGCAGACGGTATGGTGGCAGGAGCCTGTCATGCAACGGCAGAGGTGTTAAGACCATCCCTTCAGATATTAAAAACAGCACCTGGAGTAAAACTGGTGTCCGGTTTCTTTATCATGGACGTGCCCGATTGTACCATGGGTGAAAACGGAACCTTCCTTTTTGCAGACTGCGGTCTGAATCAGGACCCTACGGCAGAGGAACTGGCAGCCATTGCCGACACTTCTG
>CAZDAT010000201.1:0-2880 GCA_964503695.1 uncultured Lachnospiraceae bacterium | reverse complement strand
ATTGAGACATTTTCCTAGAATAACTATTAAGACATTATCATAGATTAATCATAATACATTTCTGCTTTTTAAAAAAATGCTTGACAAAATCGTTGGGGGGGTATAATAGACTATATAAGTATGTTTATAAAAAATATCTTAAAGTGGAGGCTGTATGGAAAAATCACAAGAGAAGAAAACAATATTGAATAAAATAATGTTTATTGTTGGGATTGTGCTATGTGTAATATTATTACCTTTATTAATCGTAAATGTTACAATGATTATTAAAAGTTATACAAATACTGATGAAGTTCCTAGCTTTGGACAATATATACCATTTATTGTTTTAACTGATTCAATGTCTGGAGAAATTGAAAGTGGAGATTTTATTATATGTGAAAAAATTGATGCAGAAGATGTGAAAGTGGGTATGATAATTTCATTTTATGATCCAGCTAGTACTGAATCAAGTGTTGTTACCCATAAAGTAATTGCGATTGACACATCTGATGGATTGAAATTTAAAACACAAGGTATAGCTAATAATATTGCTGATGAACAATTAGTTCCCGCAAAAAATGTTATTGCAGAGTATAAATTTAGAATTCCTTTATTAGGAAGTATTTCATATTTTATGTCAACTGTACCAGGATTAATCGTTTGTGTATTGATACCATTAGGGTTATTAATTGGATATGATGTGATTAGAAGAAGATTAAATGAAAGAAATAATCAAGTTGATACAGCTGCTTTAATTGCTGAATTAGAAGCATTAAAAGCAGAAAAGAAAGCATCTGAAAATAAAGATGATGAAAATTAGTGATATTCTAAATTCTTATGCCACAATGAATTTGAATATATTAAAATAATTAAGAAAGGGGGACATTAATTATGAAGAAAAATTACTCATTAAGAATAGCAGGATTTCTTTTGATATTAGTATTATTATCTACTTGTTTAATTAGTGGTACATTTGCAAAATATACTACTAGTGGTAAAGGTGAAGATTCTGCTAGAGTTGCTAAATGGGGAGTAACAATTGCTATTGCAGGAGACGAAGCATTTGATAAAACTTATAGTACAAATGATTCAAGCGCTACTAATATTACTTATAGTGTTAATGGAAAAAATGAAAATGTTTTAGCTCCAGGAACAAAAGGAACTTTATTTATAGTTGCAACTAAAGGTGATCCTGAAGTAGCACTTGAAGCTAAAGCTGAATTTAAATTAGAACTAGAAGGATGGAATATTACTTCTGGTGAATACTGTCCATTAGAATTTAAAGTAGTCAGAGGAAATGGAGATTCTAAGACTTTTAAAGTTGACCAAGCAAATGAAGAATGTGCTACTATAGAAGCTTTAATTGCTAGTCTTAAAGCATATATAGAAGCCGGTAACACAAATTATGGTCCAAATGCTGATTTATCAGAAAATGAATACTTGAATTTGACTGTTACATGGGTATGGGCATTTGAAGGAAATGCTGATGTTAAAGATACAGCATTAGGAGACTTAAACCCTGCTCCAACAATCAACTTCTCTTATGGATTAACATTAACTCAAATTGATTAATTATTAATTATTTATGAGTGAAAAATCGTATATAAGCCATCCTATATTGTGGCATTGGGCTGGCTTATGATTTTTTATATAATCACTTAATATATATAAAGAAACCTTTATATTTTAAAGTACCAAACTATTTGATATTTTCAAATGTAAAGATTTAAATTATAAAAGAAATGGGGAAATTAAAATGGATAATACAAATAGTAATGAAGTAAAAGATAAAAAGACATATATTATTAAAATTCTATTAATACTATTAATAATATTATTTATACTTTCTTTGCTAATTTTAGTTATACGTATTGGTAATTTTTTGCCTAATGGTACGGATATAATTTTTATAGAACCAAAAGAAGCAGAATTTATTGGTGAAGATGATAAAGCAGTTTGGAATGAGGAAGCAAAAATTGAAATATTCACTATTAATAGCATTAATGGTGAAGGAAAAATGACTGTTTGTTCAGGAAGGGGAGACAATATAATTGCACCTGGAATGGAGGGCTATTATAAATTTAGCTTTAAAAATTTAGGGAATATTGCAATTGATTATTCATGTAGTATTATTGCATCTTTTGAAGGATATAATATTGATTTTAATGAAAAAGATATACCATTCAAAATTCGTTTGAAAGACTATCAAAATAATTATATTATAGGTGATGAAAATACTTGGGAATCAATTGATAAACTAATTAATTATCAAGATATAAAAACTATTGGGAAAAATTGCTATGTATATTACGAATTAGAATGGGCTTGGCCATTTGAAAGTGGTAATGATGAATTTGATACATTATTAGGAAATATGAGTAGTAAAAGTGAAATTGAATTTACAATTGATATATCTGTTAATGCTGTACAATCTGAAAAGTTAAATGCATCTGGTGGGTTGAAATACAGTAATAATAATCCACGAACAGGTGGTAATATTGTTCCAGCACCATATATTATATTAAATTTATGGATACTTATTATTTTAATTGCTTTAATAGTTTTAGAAAAACGTAAAAAAGATAAAGAAAAAAATGAAAAAAATATTGGAGTAGATAATAATAGTAACAATAATAATTTGTAAAATAATAAATCATCTCTAAATGAGATGATTTTTATATGTAGAAATATATTATTTAATAGGAAAAATTTAATTATTAATAATTAAATGAATAATACTTATATTCTTTTAGGAAGGGAAAAATATGATATTAAATGTAAGTGGTAGAACTGATATTGTTGCATTTTATACTCCATGGTTTATGAGTAGATATAATGAAGGATTTGTGGATGTAAGAAATCCTTTTAATCCTAAACTTATAAGTAGAATATATTTTG
>CAZDAT010000200.1:0-2889 GCA_964503695.1 uncultured Lachnospiraceae bacterium | reverse complement strand
TAACGCATTATATTTGTGGTGTTATGACAATTACTATTCCTCGGGGGTCCCCATAAAAAACAAATACAAAAATATATACGCCCACCCAACGGCGTGGTTTCACAACGCGCACCATATGTGGCGACACAACAAGTGGTCACTGGCGATAAAACTTTTGGAAATATTTCCGAAAATTTCCGCAAGTCGCGTCAAGATGAAAGAAACGCGAAAAAGCGCAGCTCACAGCGTGTGGAAATCCTTAGAGTACAGTCACAGGCTGTCAGCAAGACGTGCACTCAGGCACCTTTTATCCTTTGCCTGCATCGCAGGTTCGGTTGCCGTGGTTTTTATATGGAACGGCGCGCTTGAAAAACTAGAGCTCGTTCCCGCACTAAGCCTTTACGTTGACGGCAACTATGTTGGCGACGTCATGTCCATTTCCGATGCCGAAAGCGCAAAGGGAGCCGTCGAGGACGCACTGTCAATTGACATTGGCACATCTTACAAACTCGACTGCACTCTGCAGTACAAAGCCACAAAAATTCAGGAAGGATCGAACCTTACACCGTCAAAGCTCAATAAAGCATTCAACGAAGTTGCTAGCGAGGGAATGTGCCAAGGGTACGGGCTTTACGCCTACGACGTTTTGATAGCCGTCGCCGAAAACAGACAATGGCTTGACGAGAGCATGAACGAGAGTATTCTCCAAACCCTTTCAGATGAGCAAAAGAGCGACGAAAGCATCGAAAACGTTTCCTACCTCAACTTTACCGTGCGCGAGGGAACATATCCGCGTTCATTCTTTTCGAGCGAAGAAGAAATAAGACATATGTTTTCTTTTGGCGATGAAAATGACGAGGACGGAATAAGCACATTGAGCGCCGACACTTCCGGGACCCAATACCTGAGTGCTTCCGACAAAACAACACTTCTTGCCGTTGCGGCACAGGATTCTGGAACTTCAAGTGACATATCGTCCAGTGGCGAAACACTGCCAGAACATAAAATCACGATAGAAGCTGTAATAACAAAGACGGAAACCAAAAACGAATCTGTCCCCTACGGCACCGACTACATCTACGACGAAACTCTGCCTGAGGGTAAAGAAGAAGTGCTCATTAACGGACAGAACGGTAGCAAAACAGCGACGTATTACGTCCAATACGTGGGCGACGCGGAAATTTCAAGCCGACTTATAAATCAGGTGGTTGTTGCCCAACCCGTAAACAAAGTTGTAAAAGTCGGTACTCGTCCCCTTTCCGATGAGGAAGCCAGAACTAAATCGACAGGAACCTACATCTACCCAAGCGATGGTGAGTTGTCAAGCGGTTATTCCTGGCGAACCTGGGGCAATTATAATGAATTCCATAAGGGAATAGATTTACGAAGCAACAACGGTCTTGTTCTCGTAGCCTCCGACGGAGGAGAAGTTATACAAGCCGAGGACAAAGGCGACGGATACGGTCTTTGCGTTTTGTTGCAGCACGACGACGGAACAATTACGCGATACGCTCATTGTTCAAAGCTCGCCGTAACTGTCGGGCAAAGAGTAGCACAAGGCGAATATATTGCCGACATGGGTGCTACGGGAAAAGTCACGGGAGTACACGTACACTTTGAAATAATCAAAGACGGAGTTGCAGTAAACCCCCTGAACTATTTAACAGAGCGCGAATAAAAAGCAAAATCAAGAGCAAATATTATTTATAAGCACATTATTTATCGAAAGGAAAATCTAAAGTGAACAGAAAAATCATCATTTCAATATTATCATCGGCAATTCTTCTCGCTTCTCTTTCGGCTTGTTCTCCAAGCGCCGACAAAAACCCCGAAAGAACCGGCAATACCGAATCTCAAATAACCGCAGAGCCTGAAAAGTCGCATTATCACTTCATTGAGCGCGAAGACTCGACACCCGATGCAGTCTACAACGACGAAAAGACAGTTACCTATATCAAAAATACGTGTGAAAAGGTTTCGTTCGTTGCACTTGAGAGAGTCGACTCGGACGCCGCAAGACAGATGAACACAGTCCTAACTAAGGCATATAACAACCACAGAGCAACTTCAGGCACACTTATGACGGATCTTGAAGAATATCTCAAAAACGACTCCGTGGATATGTCAGTTTTCCCGTGGGAAACAAAGGTTGACTACAACTGCACAAGAAACGACGGCAAGGCAATAAGCGTTATAGAAACAACAGACTTCTATTCCGCGTCTAAACTTTCGGGAACAACTGTAAGAACCTACAATTTTGACCCGACAACGGGGAAACAAATCACAAATGTATTCTATGAAATCGGAAATGATAATGCGTTCAACGAAATTGACGATTACATTTACAAAAAGCTTATTGAAAAGTACGGCGAGGACAAGGGAATTACCTACACAATGCCCACACTTACTTCAATGGTAGATGAAGCAATGAATTCCTGGTACTTCACAGCAACAGGTGTAAAGCTCATTTTCAACCCCGGATCCATTGCTCCCGCAGAATGTGGAAACTTCGAACTTGACATACCCAAGGCAGATCTTCCTGAATTCGCACAAGTTTACTTCAACTGATAAGGAAATCAAAATATGATTTATTATCTACACGGAAAGCTAACAGAGCTCAATAGCTCATTTGCAGTTGTAGAGTGCGGTGGTGTGGCATACGGTGCGACAATCAGCGCAAAAACCTACAATTCTCTAATATCTGACGGTGCGATTGATCCTGGCGGAAATGTAACAAATCTTGACGTAAAGCTCTACACAAGCGTAAAGCTACGCGATCAAAGCATATTTGAAGTGTTCGGTTTCATAAGCAAAGCCGAGCGCGAGGCATTTTCATTGCTCCAAACAGTATCGGGCGTGGGTCCCAAGGCGGCACTTGCCGTTTTGTCTGCCCTTTCCCCCGAAGAGCTA
>CAZDAT010000199.1:0-2893 GCA_964503695.1 uncultured Lachnospiraceae bacterium | reverse complement strand
TTCTTCTCGTTTACCTCTCTTGTGGGTGACAGCTATAATCCCTTCATCTACTTCAACTTCTGATATCGAAAAGGATTTTTTTAAACATGAATGAAAATAATAACGAAGAAATAAAAGAAATAAACGAGAAAAACGGCGAGGATTCGATAAAAAAGAAGAAAAAGATAAAAAAAGGACGTCGCCGCGCCGTCGTTTTGCAAATACAGATCGTATCGCTCTTTCTCGTTTTGTGCTTTTTGCTCGGAGCATTCCTGCCCCTGCGTCAGACCTTTTCGGAGGAAGAAAAGCGTGAGCTGACCAAGTTTCCGACACCGACCTTCGAAACTCTTATGGACGGAAGCTTCTTTTCACAGCTTGAACTTTGGTATGCCGACACTTATCCATTCAGACAGGCATGGATCGATGTAAACTCTGCTTTTTCATCACTTTTCGGCAAAAACGACGAACAATTTGTCGGCACACTGCCAAGCGGTGGTGAAGATATTCCGACTGTCAAGACCGATGATCTTGATTGGCTGAATCCATCGATTCCGAGCGTCGACCAAACCACCTCAAAAAAGCCCGAAAGCTCCGATCAGACACCTATCACTACCGATAAACCGACAACCGACACTCCGACGACCACATCTCCCTCGGACGACCCGATAGTACCTCCCAATACCGGAAGCGGAAGCACCGATGAGCCCGATAATCTCGAAAAAATAGGTGCTGCATATCTCGACGGTGATACAGCGTATGAGATATACGGCTTCAGTAAAAAACAGACCGATAGATATATAGCCCTCGTCAATGAGCTTGCAGTTAAAATGGAAGGGAAGGCTACAGTGTATCCAATCGTCGCCCCGCTTTCGTATGGTATAAACCTCGATAGCGCGACACAGAAAAAATACGGTATGTCTGATGAGGCGCAGGCACTTATCTATATGTATTCGGGTATGAACGATCTTGTGAAAAAGGTCTATACCTATAATAATCTTCTTGCCCATAAGGATGAGTATCTCTATTTCAGAACCGACCACCATTGGACTTCCCTCGGCGCATATTACGCATATGAAGTGTTCTGCGCACATAAGGGTATCGCACCTATCCCGCTTTCATCCTATACCGAAATGAAGTTTGACGGATTTCTCGGCACGATGTATTCATCCTGTAATAATCCCTCGGCAATGAAGTCAAATCCCGATACCGTTTATGCGTATGTTCCGAACGGAACTAACGTAATGAATTATTGGGAATCGAAAAAAAGTGACCCCACAAAGTGGAATGTTATCACTAATGTTTCGAAATGGGCATCGTCCTCCAAATACAGTACCTTTATCGGCGGCGATAACCCTTATAGCGAGATCCACAACAGCTCGAAAAACGACGGTTCGGCTTGTGTTGTCGTTAAAAACTCGTATGGAAACGCATTCGTACCTTTCCTTGTCGATCATTACGAATATGTCTATGTCGTCGACCTTCGCTACTATGATAAATGGTCGGCAAGCTATAACGGCGGTAAGACGTTCACACAGCTTGTTGATGAAAAGGGAATTACCGACATCCTCATAGTGACTAATATTATCGCCACGGGTTCGTCGGGAATGCTCACGAGCATGGAAAATTTGTTCACTAAATAAAAAGTATATCCGACAAAAGCACGAACTTTTGTCGGATATATTTTTTATACATCAGTTTGATCGCTCGCGATACGCTCCTCGACCATTAAGGTATCGGCAATCAGTGAAATAAATTCCGAGTTTGTCGGTAGGCGACCGTATGGAATGGTGTGGGCAAAAAACTTTCGCAGGACTCCTAAATTATCGGGTCGCCATACTTCAAGGATAACACCACTTATGTAACGCTCGACAAGCGACGGCTTAACCGAAAATTCCTCGGCAACCGCAGGGTAAATGTCGTGCTTGAATGAACAAAGCACCCCACGATCATAGCATATCATGATCGCGTGTACCAGATATTCAAAACCTTTGTGAGAGATCGGCGCACCGATCTCGATCAAAAAGTCCGAGATGACTTTTTTCTTTTTTGTTCTGCTGTCCATTATCATATGCTTCAACTCCTTGCGCACATATTATAGCACATAATAAGTCAAATTTCAACACGATCTGTCGAAAAAATTTATGAAACCTATTGACATTTTTCCAAAAAAGAGTATAATATAACTGATGTTGCACAACAGCTGTTGTAAAACGATTGGAATGAGAGAAAAACCATGTTATCTCGCTGAAAAAGGAGTTTTTAAACTATGAAAAAATCGCTTTGCGGCGCAAACTGCGCCGATTGTCCGTCAAGTGAAGTCTGTCCCGGCTGTGCCGAAACAAATGGTTGTCCGTTCGGGAAGCAGTGCTATATTGCAAAATACATACTACTTGGCGGGATGGAAAACTATCTTGCGTTCAAAAAGGTCTTGATAGATGAGATCAACGCACTTCAAATTGACGGAATGGAGACAGTCACCGAGCTTTATCCGTTGGTTGGCAACTTTGTAAATCTCGAATATCCTGTTCCGGGCGGTACGGCGAAGTTTTTGAAAGATGATGAGGTTTATCTTGGTGCACAGGTAAAAAATCTCTTTGACGAGAGCGGCAAGACCTGCTATGGCGTTATCGCGCGTGAGAATTTTATTCTCATTTGCACCTACGGCGAAAACGCCGAAAACCCGGAGCTTGTTTTGTATAAACGAAGATAATCTGCCGAAAGGCTTGATTATAAATAATTTTAAGGAGATTGCTTTTTGAAGAAGACGATCGGTATATCAGAAATTGTAGCGTAAGCGGGAGGCTTGCGAATACTATTCTGGGCAAATCTCCCGCATTGCAGTCAACAATTTTCAGGAGAATAAATAATGAATACATTTGACTATACCATTCGTTTGGAAAGAAAAGAAGAACGC
>CAZDAT010000198.1:0-2902 GCA_964503695.1 uncultured Lachnospiraceae bacterium | reverse complement strand
AAAACTTTTTTGAATTTCTCTGTTTTAACTGCTTTAAGGCTGAACTGTTACTTTTGTAAAGCTTCCGTCTGTATTGCGGGATAATCTGTAAATATCCTTGGAAATTACATTTACACCGTAAAAATTCCCCAACGGATTCTTAATCTGGTTTTCCAGATAATGTTCTTCAAATACATAATAATTACTTCCCGATATACAAACCGGGTATCTGTAAAAATATCCAAAGACTCCATAGCGGTCCTGTACGGCACCGTTACTGTCTAAAATATGTCCGGTGGAAATTAATTTTTGTATCAGCAAAGCTTTTGCCTCTTCCGTGGACAATGTTGTTGTGAGCTTCAGGTTATAACTTCGCGTTGTAACTTCCCCGGCAGTTTCTTTCAAGCTGTAAGCAATAAAATTATACTGGCTTTCTCCCAGGGGCATGGGAATGGGGGCTGTATATTCCCTGCTTTCCATGGTAGGAATCGTGGAATCCGTAGTGTAAAATACCCTGGTTCCATCCTCAATTTCTAGCTCTATCATTTCCGCATCCGTATAAGTGCCGCTGTCAGGTGTTACCACCGGTGCCAGGGGAATCTCAGAAGTTATCTCATATTGGTAAGTTTCATAAGTTTCTGAGCTACCAAATTTATTGATGTAAATGACCTTTACCACGTGGGTTCCGTTTCCCAGAGGAATGGGAGCATCGTATACCAAGGAGGTCTGGTCCGGTATGGTTTCATCCAGGGTATAATAAAGGGTTCCTTCATATCCGCCTTTAAAGGTCAGAAACAGGCTGTGGTCATAGCTTCCGCTTTCATAATTTATTTTTGGTATCTGTCCGGAATACTCCCAATATTTATTTATGATTTCTTCGTATTCGCATTCTTTAAGGAAACGTGTCATTTCCAGGTAATTTTCTTTTGTTTCCAAAAAAGACAGAAGAAAATCATATGCCATGACCCTGTGAAGCTTTTTACCGACTGCCTGTAGTGCGAGAGAATATGCCTGTTCCTCTTCGTTAAGCATAAGCCTGCATTCTGCTTCTTTTACATACCAATACGCATTGTCAGTATCCTTTTTTCTTAAAGCCTCGTAAATCTGAGCCGCGTGATAGTAATCTTCACGATTTATGGCGGCAACAGCCTGTTGTTTTTGATATTCTTCCGAAGTCGTAATATTCAGATATCCTAAAAGTACAAAGGCTGAAAAAACAAGAACCAGAAAGAAAATAATCCCAAAGGAAGTTTTCTTTCTTTTTTTGTTTCGTTGTTGTGTTTGTTTTTTTTCTTTTGAATTTTCTTTTGAAGCATCATTGTCCGTTCTGTCACCAATATCCAGACGGATATCAGACAGGCTTTTGGCAATGCTGTTTTCGATTTCCGGTTCAAAATCGGGAACAATCTGATATTCTGCTCCGCAAATGTCACAATACAAATGACCCGGAACCATGTCGGCTCCACATTTCTGACATTTCATGCTATCCTTCCTTTTATAAAAATACTTGATTTTATAGATATTCATCTACATATTGTTCAAATTGTTCTAAAGACATCAGTACCTTTCTTGGTTTTGTACCCTCTTCTTCTCCTACCACTCCGGCTTCTGCAAGCTGGTCCATAATTCTTGCGGCACGGTTGAAGCCGATTTTAAATACTCTCTGGAGCATACCGATAGAAGCTTTGTCTTTATCGATGATAAATTTGGCGGCTTCTACAAAATAGGAATCTTTTTCATTTCCTCCCCCGCTGCCGCCTGTTCCGCCGGAAGAGCCAAGATTCTTTATTTTATCTTCAATGTCTTCGCTGTATACATTTCCAAGGTTTTGATTTTTCAGAAAATCTACAATATTTCCTACTTCATCATCCGATACAAAGGCTCCCTGTACCCTGGCTGGCTTGGGATAGCCCTGAGGATAGAAAAGCATATCCCCTTTTCCCAGTAATTTTTCAGCTCCATTCATATCCAGGATGGTTCTGGAATCCACACCGCTGGAGACGGCAAAGGATACCCGGCTTGGCATATTGGCTTTGATAAGCCCCGTGATAACATCCACACTGGGTCTCTGGGTAGCAATAATCAGATGAATCCCTGCGGCACGTGCAAGCTGTGCCAGACGGCAGATGGATTCTTCCACTTCCCCCGGAGCCACCATCATTAAATCGGCAAGCTCGTCTACGATAATGACAATCTGCGGCATTTTCTTTAAATCTTCACCATTTCCGGCGGCAATTCTTCGTTCTACCTCCGCATTGTAGCCTTTTAAATCACGTACATTGAAATCTGCAAATTTCTGGTACCGGTCTGTCATTTCCGCAACACCCCAGTGTAATGCGGCGGCGGCTTTCTTGGGGTCTGTCACTACCGGTATCAGTAAATGGGGGATTCCGTTATAAACACTTAATTCCACTACTTTCGGGTCAATCATGATAAGCTTGACTTCTTCCGGTGTGGCTTTATACAAAAGACTCATAATCAAGGTATTGATGCAGACGGATTTACCGCTTCCGGTAGCACCTGCGATTAGCATATGGGGCATTTTGGCAATGTCTGCAACCACCACTTTTCCTGCAATATCTTTTCCTACCGCAAAGGCAAGCTTTGACGGAAATTCTTTGTATTCCTTGCTTTCCAGTAATTCCCGTAAACCAACGGAAGCATTTTCCTTATTGGGAACTTCGATTCCGATGGCGGCCTTTCCGGGAATGGGGGCTTCCATACGGATATCCGTTGCCGCAAGATTTAACTTGATGTCATCCGCAAGACCCACGATTTTACTTACCTTGACTCCCTGTTCCGGCTGTAATTCATACCGGGTAACCGCAGGTCCTTTGCTGATATCGGTTATGGTTACTTTTACCCCGAAGGTACTTAAGGTCTGCTGGAGACGCATGGCAGTTTCTTTTAACTGCTCCATTCC
>CAZDAT010000197.1:0-2912 GCA_964503695.1 uncultured Lachnospiraceae bacterium | reverse complement strand
AAGGGTGCCCCGCAAAATCCCAACGGATAAATCTGATAAAATACACTTTCATATGCCCACATACTTTTTTCTCCTTTTTTTGGTTTACATAACATTATTGACCGGATAAGTTTTTTATTATCATTTCGTTTCTTTTGGTTATCCACATTCTTTTTTATGTGGATAACTCTTGTTTTTCCTGTTTTAGCGGATAAATCCACAGTTTCCACATAGTTATCCACATCTTTTCACCTGTTCATCGTGTATAAATTACGTGTCATTTTTTCAAAAAGCGACTGTCAATTCACTTATTTTGACATATTTTTAAGGAAATCCGGTTGCAAATAAATTATTCTTCTTCATCCGGCAGTTTCAGTATAATTTATAACACTTCCTATTACAACCACTCATTCCAGAATTTTTCCACCTGTCCTGCCACCGTTTTTTCCTGTACAACCTGAAAGTCTGTCCACTCTCTTGGAAACAGTTTCTGATAGCTGTTTTCCAGGAAACGCTCGTCTAACAGTGCCACAATTCCAATATCCTCTTCTGTCCGTATGACCCTTCCTGCCGCCTGCAATACCTTATTCATGCCGGGATAACGGTACGCATAAGAAAATCCGTCTTCCTTCCTGTCATTAAAATACGTTTTCAAAATTTCCCTTTCCGGACAAACGAAAGGAAGCCCTGTTCCCACGACAATCACCCCTATCAGACTGTCTCTTTTCAAATCGATTCCTTCCCCAAAAATTCCACCCATTACGCAAAAGCCAAGCAGACTCTTTTCTTCCGTCTCCACAGGCATCTTAATCTGCTCTTCAAAATCGGCATTGCAAATTCCTGTAAACTGTTTTAAAAAGTTCTCCCTTTCTTCCTCTGACATAAATTCTTTCTGTAACAGACATTCTTCATTTTCCAAAAGAAAAGAAGCCTGATACACTTCATGACATTCCTTCATCATGGAATACGAGGGAAAGAAAATCATATAGTTGCCCTCTCTCTGGCGGACAATGTGAGAAATATAAGAAGCTATCCTTCGATATTCTTCCCGGTCCCTTCTGGTATATTTACTGGTAACGTCGTTTCCAATAAAAAGTGCCCGTTTTCTGCCATCAAAGGTCGACTTTGCATACACTTCATAATCTTTTTGGGTACCGCCAAGCAGACTTTTATAATACTGGACCGGAATAAGGGTTGCCGAAAACAAAATACTGCTGACCCCTTTTTCCATGCATGCCTGCAATTTTTCAGAAGGATTCACACAGAAAAGCTTTAACAAAAAATCCCCCTTTTCCATCATCTGTGAATACATGACATAATCGTCATTCATTCCGTCATACATCAGAAGAAAGTGTGATATTTTAAAGTAAAATTCCAGAACTTCTTTTCTGACAGGACTGTCATCATGATTTTCCAGATACTCGCTTATGGTACTGGAAAGACGGTTCAGTGCCTGTATGAAATCCTCAATGGAATCCCAGGTCTTAACTTTCTTTGTTTCTTTCTTTAATAGCAGAAGCTTTCGGTTGCATTTTTCCAGCTGCTTTTCCATTTTGACCGAGTACGGCTTGATTCTCTTTTTCAGTTCCAGAAAATCCTCTTTTATCAGAACAGCACTGTACATATCCCTGCCACGCTCCACCAGATTGTGTGCTTCATCTATCAAAAAAATTCCCCGGCTCTCACTTCCTTCTCCAAAAAACCGTTTCAAAAAAACATGAGGGTCAAAAAGATAATTGTAATCTCCGATGATTCCATCTGCAAACAGGCTTAAATCCAGGGCAAATTCAAAAGGGCAGACCTGGTATTTTTTGGCATAAGCTTCGATATTCTCCCGGTTAAAACAGTCCTCTTTGTGAATCATGGTAAAAATGGCTTCATTGATTCTGTCAAAATGGCCTTTGGCATAAGGGCAGTCCTTAGGATTACAGTTGCACTCTTCGTTAAAACAAATCTTTTCTTTGGCAGTCAGAACTACTGTTTTAAAACTAAGTCCCTGTTCTCTTAGCAGGGAAAAAGAATTCTGGGCGGCTGTTCTTGTAATGGTCTTGGCTGTGAGGTAAAAAATCCGTTCTCCCAGCCCTTCCCCCAAAGCTTTTATTGCCGGAAATACCGTGGACAGGGTTTTCCCCACTCCCGTAGGAGCCTCCAGAAACAATTTCTTCTTGTGATAGATTGTCCGGTAAACAGCAGCCGCCAGTTCCTTCTGCCCCTCCCGGTAGGGATAAGGAAACGTAACCTTTTTAATACTTTCCTGCCTTTTTTCCCGCCAGTCAATCTGGAACTGTGCCCATTTTTTATACTCTTCTTTTAGTGCAAAAAACCACTCTTCCAGTTCCTTTAGTGTATATTCTTCCATAAAATATTTTATTTCTTCCGTATCCATATTGCAGTAGGTCATGCGGACACAAATCATTTCCAGCCTTTCCTTTGTGCCATAAATATAGGCATACACACGAGCCTGTGCAAGATGTACCATATCCGGTCCGATAAGCTTATCCAAATCCCGGTAAGTTCCTTTGATTTCATCTATGGTAACATTCTCCTCTATAACAATATCAGACAGCACCTGCGGCACGTCAAAATTTCCTGCCTGCTTTAGTGCAGGCTTTTTACTTCTGATGATTCCATCTGCCCTGCCGTCAATAATCAACTGATACTTTGGCGTATCTTCCTCGTATTTTAGAAATACTTCCGCTTCATATTCACTGCCCATACGCCGCTGAATCATGCGGTGAATCCTGCCGCCCTCCAGCATGGCATTTTCACTTCCGGTATGTCTCCGGTTATCTATATCACCGCTTCGAAGCATAAACTCCACAAAGTTACGCACCGAAATCTTCACCTGTCTCTTAGCCATACTGCTTCTCCCTGCCTTCCATTTTACTTTTTTAAATATTGAACTTATATTACAAAAATATAATTTGTACATG
>CAZDAT010000196.1:0-2958 GCA_964503695.1 uncultured Lachnospiraceae bacterium | reverse complement strand
AGACAGACAGACAGACAGACAGACAGACAGACAGACAGACAGACAGACAGATAGAGGATAATTCTGTCCTTTTTTGTTGTTTTGCATATATGTTGAGCACAGGGGTGTGCCATGTCCACGGCTTTTTCCGTGGGCGTGACGCACCCTTTTGCTTTGTGGTAAAAACAAAACTGACAGAAAGGACTATAGAGACATGAGAATGAAACGAAGAATATTAAGTCTGTTGCTTTGCGGGACAATGTTGTTTTCTCTTTGCTCACAATCGGTATTTGCCGAGGGCGACACACAGATGGACAGCGGTGTTACCATAGGCACAAGCAACCTATGCGAACACCACACCGAGCATGACAGCGAGTGTGGTTATTCTGATGGGAAATTGGGGGAGTCCTGCGGTCATGTACACACCGAGGACTGTTATAGCGAAGTGAGCGAGTGTGCCCATGAGCATGACGAGAACTGCTACCCGGAGGAAGCGGAAAACAGCATTTCCGACAACGATGCCACCCCATCCGACACAGAGGAACGGGAGCCGGAGAACTGCATCCACACCTGCGATGGGGAAAGCGGGTGTGTCACAGAAAAATTAGATTGCCAGCATGAGCATGACAGTGAGTGCGGCTATGTTTCGGCAATGGAAGGGAAACCCTGCGGCTATGTCTGCGAGATTTGCAATGCAGAGGACAGCGGCGAAACGGCTTCTCCGTCAAATGTGGAGATTGTCACCGTGGCAATCGTACAGGCTATGATTGATGACTTACCAAACGCGGACAAGATTACCGACGAAAACGCAGAGGAAGTTAGGGTGCAGCTTGAAGCCATTGACGAGGCAAAGGAGCAACTTTCCGACGTGGAAATAGACGAGTTGGATTTTGCCCGCTACATAGAAGCGGCCGCCGCACTGGAACAGCTATTATATGGGACTGTTACTACCTCTAACACGGTTATGCCGCTGTCGGACTATAACGGTCCCGCAATCGTACTCGGTGCTACTGCATTGCAGGGTGCTCAAAAGAGTTATGTTTATTATGGTACGTATAAGCAGTCAAGTGACGGACAGGGCGGTTATAACAATGAACCTATCAAATGGAGGGTGCTTGATGCTGATAATGATTACAACCGAGATGCAAAGGAAGGTGAAACAGACACCACAAGAAGCCTGTTTTTGCTTTCTGACCAAAACCTCGATGTGTTTCAATACCACACGAAAGGTAAAGATATAACGTGGAAAGAAAGTACAATGCGTTCTTGGCTGAACGGATATGACGGAACATCGGAAAATCAGGCAAATGAACAGGGAACAAGTTATCAAAACGATAATTTTATTGGCAAAGCGTTTTCCCCTGCCGAGCAAAACGCAATCGTGAAAACAACAGTAATCAATAAGACTTATGATGGAACAGAGGGGAAAGCTCCAAATCCTTCTTGGGATACTATACCCGGTGGAGACGATACCGATGATAAAATATTCCTGCTCTCTATCGCAGAGGCAAAGAATGCCGGTTATGGATTTACCGATAATAATAGTGGAAAATCAGAAAACACCGATTATGTAGCAGGCGGAGGTGAGATAAAGGCAAATGGTATGAACAGTAGCGGCAGCGCCGCTTACTGGTGGCTCCGCTCACCCGGCAAGGTGGCAGAGAACGCCGCTTGTGTTTATTCCACTGGCAACGTGAGTTTCAAGGGAAACTTTGTGACTGGCGCTCGTTATGCAGTCCGCCCCGCTTTTAACTTGGACAAGGCGAATATCCTCTTTATCACCGCCGCAAACAACATGACCGGCTCCGCTATCGGTACAATGGCTCCCATCACTGATTATACAGGTAATGAGTGGAAACTGACGCTGAAAGACGATAGCCACAACAATTTCTCTGTGACGGCAGAAACACTGATTACAGCAGAAATCAATAGTACCGTTTCTCTGAACTATTCCGGGGCAGTCACAGGTGAAAACGAGTACATTTCTGTCATCATTGAGGACAGCAGCCATAATCTCACCCATTACGGCAGAATTGCAAAAGTTGATGCGACAGATGGCGTGGTAAATATTCCTATTCCGTCTGATTTAGAGGTAGGAACTTACACGCTAAACGTGTTCAATGAGCAGTACAACGGAAATTATAAAACCGACTACGCAAGCGAATTTCAAACTGTGAGTCTTAACATTCCAGACAAGACGGCCCCTAAGCTGACCGCTGGGACTGCCAGCCGCACAAGTGATACCAACGCTGCCGTGACCTTTAATAGCGATGAAGCGGGAACATATTATTATGCCGTGGTGGACAGCGGTGCAGCCACACCCTCTATTGATACAACTAATACAACAGAAAATGGAACAGCTTGTATCAAGGGTGAAAATATGATTTCTCTTACCGGTCTTACAAGTGCAAGTGCAAAGGATATTTACATCGTTGCCAAGGACACGGCGGGGAATGTAAGCGAAAATCTGAGAATCACAATCCCGGCGTATATTGTACCGGGATACACTGTTTCGACAGATAGCACCGCACTTAATTCGGGAACGGCTTACAAAGGTGAAACCGCACCTGCGGCACAGACCGTCATCAGCACGAATGTGGACAACCATCAAAACAGTGGAAAACTTAAGAATAATACACTACAGCAGAAACTGACAGGTGGAAAACAGCCTTACATCCAGGGGGATTCCCTGGGAAACGGCTGGGAGAACATTAAAAACCAGTTAGAAACGGCAGGGGAAAAAGACACCATAACCATAGAAATGAACGGCACAACCGTTGTCCCCGGCATGGTTTTTGACATCATAAAAGGAAAAGACCTTACCGTCAGATTTGACCTGGGCGGAGGAATTTCGTGGAGCGTAAACGGCAAAGACATCACCGCCGACAACGTAAAAGACATTGATTTTGGCGTGACCGTGGGCGAAACGGCAGGAAAGACCATTCCGGTGGAAATCATCAACAACGTCACCGGGGAACG
>CAZDAT010000195.1:0-2967 GCA_964503695.1 uncultured Lachnospiraceae bacterium | reverse complement strand
CCCACTACCATGAGCTGACGGAGCTGGAGGGCAAAATCAACAATGTAAACAATTACTGCATCGCTGTCAAAGAACAGGGGGATGACATTATCTTTCTTCGTAAAATTGTCAAAGGCGGAGCCGACAGAAGTTACGGAATCCAGGTGGCAAAGCTTGCCGGAGTTCCTGAGATTGTCATTCACCGGGCAAAAGAGATTGCAGAACAGCTTACGGACAATGACATTATAGAAAAGATTCAGAGCATTTCCGTAAACTGTGCCCCTGCTTCAAAGACAAAAGTAAAAACCTATGATGAAGTAGATTTAAGCCAGATGTCCTTATTTGATACGGTAAAAGATGAAGATGTCATCAAAGAACTCATGGATATTGATATCTCTACCTTAACACCACTGGATGCCTTAAATACATTATATCAGTTACAAAATAAATTAAAAAATCGTTGGTAAAAAGGATGGACTTTTTTCATGTCACGTATTCAGTTATTAGATAATGCAACCATTGATAAAATTGCCGCAGGGGAAGTTGTGGAACGGCCCTCCAGTGTGGTCAAGGAGCTGGTAGAAAATTCCATTGATGCCGGTGCCAGTGCCATTACCGTAGAAATCAAAGACGGCGGAATTTCTTTTATCCGGATTACCGATAATGGAAAAGGCATTCCTGCCGACCAGGTAAAAGAAGCTTTCTTGCGTCATGCTACCAGTAAAATCCAGTCTGTGGAGGATTTATACCGGATTCAGAGTCTTGGCTTTCGCGGTGAGGCTCTTTCCAGTATCGGTGCCGTGGCACAGGTAGAAATGATGACCAAAACCAAAGACTCCCTTATGGGAGTCCGGTTTTGTATGGAGGGTGGAAAAGAAACGGAAATTTCCCAAATCGGAGTACCTGACGGAACTACGATTCTTGTGAAAAATCTTTTTTTTAACACGCCTGCCAGACGCAAGTTTTTAAAAACCGCCGCTACGGAAGGCGGATATATTGCCGATTTGTGTGAACATCTTGCCATGAGTAAGCCCGATATTTCCTTCCGGTTTATCGTAAATAATCAGGTAAAGTTCCACACCTCCGGAAACGGTGACATACGGGAAATCATTTATCGCATTTTCGGGAAAGACTTTATCCGGGAAATTATTCCCATGGATTACAAAAGTGAAGATATGACCATCCGCGGTTTTTTGGGAAAACCTGCCCTGAACCGTTCCAACCGTAATTTTGAAACCTGTTTTATCAATGGAAGATATGTAAAGAGTACCTTTTTGCAAAAAGCAATCGAAGAAGGGTACCGTGCTTATTTAATGCAGCATAAATTTCCCTTTGCAGTCTTGTATTTTTCCATAGATACGGATAAAGTAGATGTAAATGTCCATCCTACCAAAATGGACATTCGTATTTCAGAAAGCCAGAAATATTATGAGATAATTGTAAGTGCGATTTCATCGACTTTAAAAGAGCAGGAAATGATTCCCGACATGGAACAGGTGGAAAACTATCAAAAGCCCCCTAAGCCGGAAGCCGTAGAACGAAACCTGGTACCGGAGCCTTTTGAAAAGAACCGGATGGAAAACACTTCTTTTATGGTGAAAGAAGATTTTTCCTATAAGAGCTTCCCCAATATTCCGGTAGCACCCACACAGGATGTATGGGTAAAAGAACCTCCCCGGGAAGCATTACCTTCTGTGTCCGTTACAAAACCTTTGGAAGAGACTCTTCCTTTTGAAGTGCCATCTTCCCCGAAGGAAAACCAGTGCATAGAGCAGCCTGTGCAGATGGATTTTTTTGAGGAAAAGATTCTGAAACAGGAAAACAGGGATAAATTTGAAATCCTGGGTCAGGTTTTTAAAACCTACTGGCTGGTTTCTTATGAAGACAAGCTCTTATTTGTGGATCAGCACGCCGCACATGAAAAAGTAAAGTACGAAAAGCTGATAAAGGAAATGAAGCAAAACACCGTGACCTCCCAGCTTTTACAACCGCCATTGGTACTGCACCTGACCCCTAAAGAAGAGGCGGCACTTGCAGAATATCACGGCTATTTTGAAAAAATGGGCTTTTTATGGGAAGATTTCGGAAGTCATTCCATCGCGGTCCGTCAAATGCCGGTAGAGCTGTATGGAAAAAGTGAAAAGCATTTCTTTGAAGAAATTCTGGACGAACTGGTAGAAAACGGCTGTAAGGGAACACCGGAAGTTGTGGAAGAAAAAATTGCTTCCATGGCATGTAAGGCTGCCATAAAGGGAAACCAGAGTACCAATGACAAAGAAATGAAAGAGTTGCTTTCCCAGCTGTTTGAACTGGAAAATCCGTACCATTGTCCTCATGGAAGACCCACCATGATTTCCATGAGCAGGACAGATTTAGAGAAAAAATTTAAAAGAATCGTATAAGGGGATTGGGATGGAAAAAAAGAAGCTTGTCATTCTCACCGGACCTACGGCAGTAGGAAAAACAAAGCTCTCCATAGAGCTTGCCAAAAAAATCGGCGGGGAAATTATTTCTGCGGATTCCATGCAGGTATATAAACATATGGATATCGGTTCTGCCAAAATCAGACCCGGGGAAATGGAGGGTATTCCCCATTTTCTGATAGATGAATTAGAACCCGGTGAAGAATTTAATGTCTGCGTATTTCAAAAAAAAGCCAAAGAATACATGGAAAAAATCTATGAAAGAGGACATATCCCCATTCTGGTGGGGGGAACCGGATTTTATATCCAGGCTGTCCTTTATGACATTGATTTTTCCAAAGAAAATGACAACCAAAAAATCCGGCAGGAATTAGAAGCACTTGCCAGGAAAAAAGGAGCCGAATTTTTACATAAAGAATTGGAAAAAATAGATGCGGCTTCTGCCGGGGCTATTCATGCCAATAATGTAAAACGCGTGATTCGGGCTTTGGAATACTATCAGCTAACCGGACAGAAAATTTCCGAACACAACGAAGAACAGCATAAAAAGAAAAGACAGAAAGTA
>CAZDAT010000194.1:0-3013 GCA_964503695.1 uncultured Lachnospiraceae bacterium | reverse complement strand
GAGAAATGCGTGCGTCAACCAATCCGCTGGCTTATTGCGAGGGTGGTTTCCTTGGCGGAAATTTAAAATTAACGGATAAGATAAAACCATTGCTGAAAAGTGCAACTGCATCTTTTGGAATAACGGCATTTAATGAATTACAGATGCTTTATAATGGAAAATCACTGGTAGAAGATGGTGCCTTTGCCATTGAAGTATTGGAGCATATTAACCAGAAAGTAAATGAATTTAAAGAAGAAGATGGCAATTTATATGCCATTTACGGAACACCTGCGGAGAATCTGTGCGGTCTTCAGGTACAGCAGTTTCGAAAAAAATACGGAATTATTGAAGGGGTATCTGACAGGGAATATGTAAGCAACAGTTTTCACTGTCATGTAACGGAGGATATCACGCCTATCCAGAAACAAAATCTGGAAGGCAGATTCTGGGATTTATCCAATGGAGGCAAAATCCAGTATGTAAAATATCCTATTGATTATAATCTGGAAGCCATAAAAACCCTGATTCGCCGGGCTATGGATATGGGCTTTTATGAAGGGGTAAATTTATCTTTGTCTTATTGCGATGACTGCGGACATCAGGAGTTAGAGATGGATGTATGTCCTAAATGCGGCAGTCGCAATCTGACCAAAATTGACCGTATGAACGGATATCTGTCTTATTCCCGCGTTCATGGAGATACCAGACTGAATGAGGCGAAAATGGCAGAAATAGCGGAAAGGAAGTCTATGTAACATGAGATATCATAATATCACAAAGGATGATATGCTGAACGGAGACGGTTTAAGGGTCGTTCTCTGGGTGGCAGGATGTGCACATTGCTGCAAGGAATGTCAGAATCCTGTCACCTGGGACCCGGATGGAGGTCTTTTGTTTGATGATAGTGCAAAACAGGAGATTTTTGAACAGCTGGAGGAAGATTATATTTCCGGAATTACCTTTTCCGGTGGTGACCCCCTGCATCCGGCAAACAGTCTGGAAGTCAAAAATTTCATGGCAGAAATCAAGGAAAAATACCCCGAGAAAACCATCTGGCTTTATACCGGCTCCGACTGGGAGGATATCTGTCAGATGTCCCTTATGAAGTATGTGGATGTCTGCGTGGATGGCGAATTTATGATAGATTTAAAAGATACCAAACTTTTGTGGAAAGGAAGCTCCAATCAGAGAGTGATTGATGTGAAAGCCACTTTAAAACAGGAAAATAAGAAAGTACCCATTCTGCATTGCGGGGATTATAAATAATAAGCATTCTGCACAAGTAAAGTAATTCTTGAAAGGAAACTTTATTTGTGCAGAATGCTGTTTTTTAAAAAAGAGAAAATGGATGAGAAATATTATTTTTAAACTTGGGGGAAAAGAAGATGGAAAAAAGTATAACGTTTGATAAGTTTGGAATTATGCTGGATTGTTCCAGAAATGCGGTGATGAAACCGGAAAGGGTGAGGGAATATATAGATTTGATATCAGATTTGGAATATAACTGTCTTATGCTATATACGGAAGATACCTATGAAATACCAAACCGCCCTTATTTTGGACACAATCGTGGAAGATATTCCATAAAGGAACTTAGAGAGATGGATGCTTATGCCAGAGAAAAAGGGATTACAATGATTCCCTGTATACAGACGCTGGCACATTTACAATCTATTTTTCGCTGGCCTGCTTTTGGGAAAATCAATGATTGCGAAGATATTCTGATGGTAGGGGAAGAAGAAACATATGCTTTAATAGAGGATATGTTTCGTGCAATAAAGCAGGCTTTTTCTTCTAAAATTGTACATATCGGTATGGATGAAGCACATTTTCTCGGCAGAGGAAAATACCAGGATAAACATGGCAATATCAGTCACATGGATGTTTTTTTGTTCCATTTAAAAAAGATAGCCGAAATAGCAAAAAAATATGATTTGGAACTGATAATGTGGGGAGATATGTTCTTTCGGATTTTGAATGAACAAAAGGGCGGCGATTATTATACAGAAGTATCATCTGTTCCTGAAAAAATAAAGGAAATGATTCCGGAAAACGTAAATGTTGTTTATTGGGATTATTATTCTAAGGAAAAAGAGCATTATGAGCAACGGTTAAAATCGCATGCTCTTATAAAAGACTCTGTTTGGTTTGCAGGAGGACTTTGGACATGGACCGGATTTGCACCTCATAATAAATATTCCATGGAAATTACAAAGGCGGCATTGTCTGCCTGCCGGAAGGAGAAAATCAGCAATGTTTTTTTGACAGTCTGGGGAGACAATGGAGGGGAATGTTCCAGATTTTCCATACTTCCGGCACTTTATTATGCTTCAAGGCTTGCAAAAGGGGAAGAGGATGAAGCAAAAATAAGAGCAGATTTTGAAAAGAAATATGCACTTTCCTTTGAGGATTTCATGCTCTTAGATTTGCCGGAGACACCAAATGATGCAAAAGAACCTGTAGGTGCAGAAAAATATTTCTTGTATAATGATTGTTTTCTGGGACTTTTTGACAGTCTGGTAAAAGAAAATTTTAAGACAAAATATGAGAAAATATCCCAAAAACTGTCAAATGTTGATAGTAAACATCCTTATAAGAGAATTTTTGAAACACAGGAAAAACTTACCTTTGCTCTTTCTTTAAAGTGTGATTTGGGACTTCGGACAAGAAAAGCTTATAGTACAAAAAATATGGAAGCATTGAAAAAACTGCTTCCGGTTTATGAACAGACAATTGAGGCATTAGAAGAATTTTATGCGGCTTACGAAAGACAGTGGATGTGGGAGAATAAGCCCCATGGTTTTGATGTACAGGATGCCAGAATCGGGGGAGCAATCTGGCGGATGAGACATTGCAAAAAACGTCTTGAAGAATATCTTACAGGTAAAACAGAACGAATCGAAGAATTAGAAGAGTCATTGTTGGATGTGGCATGCAGAGAAGGTGACAATGAGGTTATCTGTTGCAGCAGTTGGGAAAACAGCTTTACGGCAAATCGGGTGTATGGGGTGTAAAAGTGATTATGAAAAAC
>CAZDAT010000193.1:0-3016 GCA_964503695.1 uncultured Lachnospiraceae bacterium | reverse complement strand
TGTCCTGGACAAAAATGAAAGACGCAAAACTGTACCACTTGGAGAGACGGACAGATAAAGGAGCATGGAAAAAGATAGCCAATCCATCCGGAACTTCTTATCTTGACCGAACCTGCGTAAGCGGAACCACCTACGGCTATCGGATGAAAGCGAGACTTTCTGATGAGTGGACGGAGTATGGGGAAGAAGTTGTTGTGACGGCAAAGAAAAAAGAAACAACAGCAGTTGTTGAGACAGAGCAGACGGTTACACCGGAAAAAACAGAACAAGCGGAAGAAAAGCCGACTTCAACACCTGTGGCGACGCCATATGTATATGAACCGAAATATACATATGAAGTGGAAGTGCTGAATAAATTTGGTGTGTATGATTCAAGATATTCATTTTGTCCGATTGTATTATATATAAAAACAGATAATCCAAATCCAAATGGAACGGATGACGGCCTTATGATTTCCTTTGGCAGGGATTATGAAGGTGGTTATCAATATTTATATCAAGACTTGCAATATGAAGATGATACAGGAATGCTAAAAAAAGTAAAAGATGGTTGGGTATTTACTTTGACTTTTGATACGCCGGGAGTTAAAAATGTATTTATCAAAGAGCGTGATTATAATGTAAATACCGTAGGAGGAGATTACGACGCATACGGAAACAGTTGCTGGCAAAAAGTGTCTGCTTTTCAGATAGACGTGCAAGATAGTGAAAAATCGTTAATGGAACATTGTCAAAAGATTATTGACACGGTAAGTGCAGATGATTATACGAGCAATTATCCAACGGATACAACTGTAGGAACGAAATGGGAAGATTTAACTGACTATCAAAAGGTAAAACGCTGTGAACAATATATACAACATGCAATGAATTATCCGAGACATGGTGGAATGGTTTCCAATCTTGGATATATAATATGCTGGTATATACAGGAAAACGTTGGGGTGTGTTGGAAGACTGGATTTGCTGACTGCTCGGACTCTAATATGCTTTTGACTAAAATTGCTCAATTGCTTGGATACGAATCGTATACGGAAACGGGAACTTTGGATGGTGGATTGCATGTGCGTTCAAAAGTTTGCATAGATGGAGAAAAGTATACATTTGATGCCACACCATATCAAGGTGGCTATGGAGACTGGGATTATCTTTTATAAGTAAATATCATAGAGATAGAGGCAGAGTCAGTTCTGCCTCTATATTTATACATTACCAAGGATGGAAGTGATAGTATGGGGAAAGGATATAAAAATCTGACATGGGAAAAACGGATACGGATTGAAGCGTTACATAATGCCGGACATAGTGCAAAAGAAATAGCAGAACAATTGGGGGTTCATCACAGTACCATATATCGGGAGTTGAAAAGAGGAAAGACGACAAAAAGAAACAGCGACTGGACTGAAAGTGAAATATACAGTCCCAATTTGGCGCAGGATAAAGCGAAGGAAAATCAGAAAAATAAAGGAAGACCCCTAAAGATAGGAAGCGATTATTCTTTTGTGAAGTATGTGGAAAATAAAATCGGAGAAGAACGGTATTCGCCGGCAGCGACGCTGGCACTAATCAAAAAAGAAGAAATGAAGTTTGATACAGAGGTATGTTTATCTACTTTGTATAACTATATCAGGAAGGGAGTCTTTCTTAATCTTACCATGGAAGACTGCCCCTTTCACAAGTTAAAGAAGAAACAGAAAAAACGAAAAGTTCAAAAGAGAGTAAGTGCCGGTACCAGTATCGAGGAAAGACCGGCATATATCAATGAACGGTTGGAAGTCGGTCATTGGGAAATGGACACAGTAGTTGGCGGTCAGGGGAAATCAAAGAAATCCTTGTTGGTTCTGACTGAACGTAAAACAAGGTGGGAAATTCTGGAAATGATGAAGAACCATACGGCAGAAGAGGTTGTTCGGATTTTGGACAAACTGGAACGGAAGTATACAGAGAAAGGATTCCGGAAGGTATTTAAGACGATTACGGTAGATAACGGCACAGAGTTTTCTGACTTTGAAGGAATGGAACGTTCGAGACGCAATAAAAAGAAACGTACTACGCTCTACTATTGTCACCCTTATCGAAGCAGTGAGAGAGGCAGTAACGAAAACAATAATCGTTTCATCAGACGGTGGCATCCCAAAGGAGAATGTTTGGATGGGGTCTCACAAGGAGAAGCAAACCGGATAGAAAACTGGATGAATCACTATCCAAGGCAATTGTTTAACTATGAAAGTTCTGCTGATCGGATTCGGGGAGAACCAATAGCAAAGTATCTTCTGTAGGAAGATTGCGCTGAATAGAGAACTTTACAGACTGTCAGAAGACGGTCTTCTTTGATTACTTATCTTTAAGGAACCGAGTGAAAAAGAACTTATCTTGACAATCCGTACACATTCTTTTATGCTTAAGAAAAAATCTTAAATTAAATGTGCAGAAAAACTTGACATTTGTATGAGAATTATTTACAAAGAAGCGAATCCAGAGAAAGAATTAACAGATTTGTTTCTTCGGGAGATTAAGGATGAATTTGAAGATTTTTAGATATAGAATGTTCACAGATATTCAGATGCTTAGTGGTGAATAGAGATGTAACAATTGCTGAAATAGTTAAAGTATAAAATGTGAAGTGAGAACAAGTGATTTTATAGGAGAGAAGTAGTATAATTAACTGGTTATGCAAGGATGAGCATAGGGAGGAAATAAATAATGAATATGCCCATTTCTCTCCGCCATGTAACAAGTAAATATTTGGCGATAGAAAGAAGTTTATTAGAGTAACGGATTTGAGTGAGTGTTAGTTGGTCGTGTTTTGGGAAGTATGGGATTTGTTGTCAATATGGATTGCGGATGGCCTATATATAGCACAAAAGCGAAGCGGAAAACCGAATTAGGCTTTTTTGATTGCCAAACAAGAAGTGTGATGCTCATAAAATGGAGAAAATATTATTTCAAATTTTTCCGTTCCCCTCTAGCGTAGGGTAGTTGTCACCCGCCTCCCAAAGTGGTATGATAATACCAG
>CAZDAT010000192.1:0-3043 GCA_964503695.1 uncultured Lachnospiraceae bacterium | reverse complement strand
TGACATTCCTATTTATGTGGCTCTGGACAGTGCAGATGCATGGGCAAATCCCGACCTGTTCCAGTTGGATGAAAAGTGCAATCCAAAGGCAGTGGCAGGATGCCCTCCAGATGCTTTTTCCGCTACCGGGCAGCTATGGGGCAATCCATTATATGACTGGGAATATCACAAAAAGACCGGTTATGACTGGTGGAAGAAAAGAATGGAATACTGCTTCCGGCTATATGATGTTGTAAGAATTGACCATTTCAGGGGCTTTGATGAATATTATTCCATTCCTTATGGAGAAGAAACTGCCATAAACGGACACTGGAGAAAGGGTCCGGGAATGGAATTGTTCCTTGGCTTAAAGGAAAACCTGGGTGACAGACCGATTATTGCGGAAGACCTGGGATTTTTGACAGAGTCGGTGATAGAGCTTGTAAAAGAGACGGGATATCCGGGAATGAAAATCTTACAGTTTGCGTTTGATTCCAGGGAAGAGAGTGATTATCTTCCGCATAATTATACAAAAAACTGTGTTGTATATACAGGAACCCATGACAATGATACCACAGCCCACTGGTTTGAAGTCTTGAATGCCGAGGATAAAAAGATGGCAGAAGAGTATCTGAACCTGCACTCCGAAGAAGAAGGATGCCGGGAAATGATACGTCTGGCATATGCCAGTGTAGCCGATACCTGTATCATCCCCATGCAGGATTTTCTGGAGCTGGGAAAAGAGGCAAGGATGAACACCCCCTCCACACTGGGAAATAACTGGGTATGGAGAATGAAAAAAGATGCATACAGTGAAGCACTGGCAGAACGTATTTTAAAACTGGTACAAATTTATCACAGATAAGAAAAAAGGGGGCATTCATGATTGCGTTAAAAGTAAAAGATGTAAAATCCTTTATGGCAAAGCTGTTAAATACAGACACCTTTGATTCTTTTTTACTGGAAGAGGCAAGAATCCAGACCTTTTATACCTTTCTTATGGATGGTCATATAAACCGGGATTTTTATACCAGGGAAGAATTGGAGGATGAAAAAAGCGTTCCTTATGAATATGCCCGGTGGAAGGATGTAAAAGGAATCTGTTTTCAACTGATAAAAGGGAAAAAAGTACCTACACTGATGAAAGTGATTTTACATAAGAAGCCGGAAAATGCCGTGGCACTGCTTAAACAGGGCGGGGCCAAAGAGCTTGCAGACAGTCTGAAAGCCCTGGTTCTTACCATCCGCTATGACAGTAACGGACTGCTCGTGACTACTGGAACCTGCCTTTCTTCCTTTGTCATGGATAAAACGGCAGATTTGTTGTGGGATAAAGAGCTTCGCCGTTTCCTGGAAGAAAAAAAGATAGAATATGAAGAAGTGTAATCCATAAGAAAAAGCAGATTACCATGGGTTGGATGGCATTACAGCACGCGGGGAAAGGAAAATATGGAGATAGAACGTAAATTTACGGTGAAAGAGATGCCGGATTTAAAGGACATTCCTTTTCAGATGATGGAGCAGGGATATCTGAATACCAGTCCGGTGGTGCGGGTACGAAAGGAAGACGACAATTATTATCTGACGTATAAGGGAAGCGGAATGCTTGCAAGGGAAGAGTATAATCTCTTTCTGGATAAAGAATCCTATGCCCACCTTTTAGAAAAAGCAGACGGCACCATTATCCGCAAAAAAAGATACCGGATTCCCTATAAAGAATACACCATTGAGCTGGATATTTTTGATAAGCCCTTTTCGGGGCTTGTGATAGCGGAAGTGGAATTTCCTTCCATGGAAGAAGCAAAAAACTTCCTGCCGCCGCAGTGGTTTGACAGAGACGTAACATGGGAGGAGAAGTATCATAATTCAAATTTAAGTAAAAAGGGTAAACTTTATTAATTTTTTCGAAAACTGCATATTATACTTTACGAGGATTTTTAAAAGTGCTAATATAAGTAGTAATGAAAACTACGTTGATAAATGGAGGAGTATAATGAGCTATAAGATTGTAGTGGACAGTTGCTGTGAGTTGCCACAAGAATATAAAAATGATGACAGATTCGAGATTATTCCACTGGGATTGCAGGTCGGAGACTGGCATATCATGGATGATGAGAATTTTAATCAGGCAGAATTTCTGGAAAAGGTAGCTTCTACGGATGCCTGTCCCAAATCTTCCTGCCCTTCTCCTGAAAAATATATGGAAAGCTATAAAACGGATGCCGCACATGTCTATGTGGTGACCTTATCTGCCAAATTAAGCGGAAGCTATAACAGTGCGGTGTTAGGGAAAAACCTGTACGAGGAGACCTATGGGGAAAAGAAAATTCACGTAGTAGATTCAAAATCTGCCTCCGGCGGGGAATCGCACATTGCACTGCTTGCCATGGAACTGGAAGAAAGCGGTAAATATTCCTTTGAAGAAATTGTAGAGCAGCTGGAGAATTATGCGGCTAAAATGGAAACCTTTTTTGTCCTGGAAAATCTGGATTTTCTGAGAAAGAACGGCAGACTTACCGGACTAAAGGCACTGGCAGCCACCACCTTAAATATTAAACCGATTCTGAAGGCCATCGATGGTGAAATCGCCCAGGCAGGGCAGGCAATCGGCATTAATAAGGCAGCAGCCAAGATGGCAGAAATGCTGGCAGAGAAGATAGAAAAGTCCCAGAGAAAAGAGCATGATGTTATGGTAATCACCCACTGCAATAACTGTAAAAGGGCAGAGACTGTCCGGGACATGATTTTAAAGAAAACGGATTTGATTAAAAAAGTCATTATTATGGATACCGCAGGGATTTCCAGCCTGTATGCCGGAAAAGGCGGTGTGATTGTTACAATTTAAGAAAATTTATAAAAAGTTTACAAAAAGTTCATATTTTTTTTGAAAAAACGACCTGAAAAGTTACGCTTTTGTTACGCCCCCTGTGTTATAATGGGAAAAATTATTAGGCAAAACATGACTGTTCAGGTCGTTTTTATAAACGGCTGGAGAGGCTTGGGATTTTACACCGGGTGTCCGGAAAGCGGAAAAATAAAAAAGGAGAATGTCCAATTTATGGGG
>CAZDAT010000191.1:0-3061 GCA_964503695.1 uncultured Lachnospiraceae bacterium | reverse complement strand
TAAAATCCTGCGGGACTTATACTCCCGTACCGGTTCGATTCCGGTTTGCGGCATGAGAGAAAGAATGCTAATTTTCAGCATTCTTTTTTTGTTTTAAAAGAGATAAAGCATAATTAATTTTTTACTCAGAGTTATTTTAGAATTCTAAAATAATTCTGAAATGCGAAGCAGAAAGTTGACATAGAAAAAAAGGAAGCGTATAATACAACAATGTTAGAAATCGAACAAATAAAAAACGTTTTCCACACGAATATCTTTTGTTCGACTATCCTGATGTGATTGGATAGTTATGTGGAAAGTATTGGGGGAAAATATGGAGCGAAAGTATAACAGAAGAGAAAGCTGGGAGACGGAGCATGAAGGTGCACCTGTAAAATGTATACTTGATGTAAGCAAAAGTATTCGTTACTATTTTGATTCCGCTATGGCAAAAAACGGACTTACGGGAATACAGTCAAGGATTCTGGGACATATAAGGCATCAGGAAGAGGAAGGAAAATGTGTATATCAGAGAGAAATTGAAGATGTATTTAACATTAAACGTTCTTCTGTGACCAGTGTATTGCAGACTCTGGAAAAGAAGGATTTGATTGTCCGGGAATGTGTGAAGGAAGATGGCAGAATCAAGAAACTGGTCCTGACCCAGAAGGCAAGAGAAATCCAGGCCTGTACATATCAGGAACTGGGAAAAACGGAAAAGAGAATCAGAGCTCTGTTTACACAGGAGGAATTTGAACAATTCTTGGACTATATGAGTCGTATTGATAAAAAAACCATGGAATTATATTTTAATAAGGAGGAAGAAAATGATTAAGAAATTAGCTGCCTATGCAGGGGAGTTTAAAAAAGAGACATTATTATCTCCGGTCTGTATAGCAATCGAAGTAATCATGGAGGTTATTTTACCGATGTTAATGGCAGAAGTTATTGACAACGGTGTAAATACCGGAGATATGAATTATGTTTTAAAAATGGGGCTTTTGATGCTTTTAGTAGCATTTGCATCTTTGGCAGGAGGTGCTTTGTGCGGTAAATATGCAGCCATTGCCTCTTCCGGCTTTGCAAGAAATTTAAGAAAAGCAATGTTTGCAAAGATTCAGGACTTTTCCTTTAGTAATATTGATAAGTTTTCTACCGCAGGGCTGGTAACCAGACTTACCACAGACGTCACCAATGTTCAGCAGGCTTTTCAGATGATGATAAGAATCTGCGTGCGGGCACCTTTTATGCTTGTCTTTTCCTTATTTATGTGTTTAAAGCTGGCACCGCAGGTATCATGGATTTTCCTGGTGGCTCTGGTATTTTTGGGAAGTGTTATGGCATTTATCGTGACACAGGCTTTTCAGAAATTTAATAAGATGTTTAAGCAGTATGATAAATTAAATGCCGCAGTACAGGAAAATCTTTCCGGTATCCGTGTTGTAAAAGCATATGTAAGGGAAGAGCATGAAACGGACAAATTTCTGACACAGTCAGGAAAAGTAAGGGATTTATCCATAGCCGCAGAAAAAATTGTAATGTTAAACAGCCCTGTTATGCAGCTTACGATGTATGGATGTATTTTGTTGATTTCATGGTTTGGTGCAAAATATATTGTTGCAGGCAGTATGACGACAGGTACTCTGATGAGTTTGTTTACTTATACCATGCAGGTTCTGATGAGTCTGATGATGATTTCCATGATTTTTGTTATGCTTACCATGGCTAAGGCATCTGCGGACCGTATCATCGAGGTTTTGGATGAGGACAGTACCATTAAAAATCCCCAGGCACCTGTTATGGAGGTGGAAGACGGCTCTATTGATTTCGAGAATGTTTCCTTCAGATACAGCGGAGAAGCAGATAAGAATGTATTGGAGAGTATTAATCTTCATATTAAGTCCGGTGAAACTGTCGGTATTATCGGAGGAACCGGAAGCTCTAAATCCACGTTGGTACAACTGATTCCAAGACTGTATGATGTTTCCGAAGGTACGGTAAAGGTTGGCGGTAAGGATGTGCGAGACTACGATTTGGAAACACTCCGGAATGAAGTATCCATGGTATTGCAGAAAAATGTATTGTTTTCCGGCACGATTTTAGAGAATCTTCGCTGGGGAAATGAAACCGCCACTCTTGAAGAAGCAAAGCATGCCTGTGAGCTTGCACAGGCGGCAGAATTTATTGAAAAATTCCCGGAAGGCTACGAGACAAAGATTGAACGGGGAGGAACCAATGTTTCCGGCGGACAGAAACAAAGACTTTGTATTGCAAGGGCATTGCTTAAAAAGCCGAAAATTCTGATTTTGGATGACTCCACCAGTGCCGTGGATACAGCCACCGATGCTAAAATCCGCAAGGCATTCCGGGAAGAGATTCCAAATACCACCAAGCTTATCATTGCACAGCGTATTTCTTCTGTGGAAGATGCAGACCACATTCTGGTATTAAATGAAGGTGAAGTAAATGGGTATGGAGCTCATGAGGAATTATTAAAAACAAACGAAATTTACAGAGATATTTACGAATTACAGAAGAAAGGAGCTGAAGAATAATGCCACCAATGGGACCTAGAGGACCAAAAGGAATGAAGGGCGGTCCAAAAAGTAAAAACCCGATGAAAACCTTAAAACGACTTCTTGATTTTATCATGAAGCGGTATAAATTCAGATATTTATTAGTATTAGTATGTATTGCCGTCAGCTCTATTGTACAGGTAATGGGAACCATGTTCATGAAATCGCTGATTGACGATTACATTATGCCTATGTTAGATGGCAGGATGAGTTCCTTTACTCCTTTGATTGAGGCACTTACCACCATGGGCTGTATTTATCTTGTGGGAATTATCTGTACCTATGCCTACAATTACATTATGATGTACATTGCACAGGGCGTGTTAAAGGATATCAGGGATGAAATGTTTGCCCATATGGAGACACTGCCGATAAAGTATTTTGATACTCATCCCCATGGGGATATCATGAGCCATTATACCAACGATACGGATACCTTACGACAGATGATAAGCCAGAGTATTCCAAGTTTATTTTCTTCTGCGATTACTCTTATCAGTACCTTT
>CAZDAT010000190.1:0-3079 GCA_964503695.1 uncultured Lachnospiraceae bacterium | reverse complement strand
ATCCATTTCCGCAAAACTCATGACTCCGGTAACTACATTGCTTCGAATCATAAAAGGCGGTACGCAATAGGTAAATCCTCTGTTAATCATAAAATCCCTTGCATAAGAAATTACCGCAGAATGTAATCTGGCAATATCTCCCATAAGATAATAAAATCCGTTTCCTGCTACTTTCCTTGCTGCATCCAGGTCAATTCCATGAAATCTTTCCATAATTTCCGTATGATACGGAATTTCAAAATCTGGAACTACAGGTTCTCCATATTTTGTGACTTCCACATTTTCACTATCATCTTTTCCAATCGGAACACTGGGGTCAATGATGTTAGGAATTGTCATCATTATCTTTGTAACTTTTTCCTGAAGAACGGCTTCTTTTTCTTCCAATTCCACTAATCTTTTTGCATTAGCGGCAACTTCTGCTTTTTTTGCTTCTGCTTCTTCTTTTTTACCCTGAGCCATGAAAGCACCGATTTCTTTGGAAATCTTATTCTTATTGGCACGAAGTGCATCTGCTTCCTGCTGTACGGCTCTTGCCTGTTTATCAAGCTCGATTACTTCATCAACTAACGGTAATTTGCTGTCCTGAAATTTTTTCTTAATATTTTCTTTTACTACATCAGGATTTTCTCTTAAAAATTTAATATCAATCATTTTCTTCCTCCATATTATAATCTAAATCATAAATCTTGACATTTTTCTTAATAAACATTTTAATCAGTATATCTTTTTTCCCGGTCTGCTATTCAATAACGGAATCAATAAATACATTATTTACCTTTACCAAATCTATAATTTTTCCATCTTCGATAGGATTTCCAAATTTATCTCTTGTAACCTGAATAATGGGTCTTTCCTGAAATCCCTTATTCTGTCTGATTACAACGGCAATTTCTTTTTCATTTGTTTCCACGACACTGCCGGATGGATATACTGCTGTAAACTCTAAAAGTGCATCTACTATTTTACCATCAAAAAGAATATTTTTAAAGCTTTTTAAATATTCTACTGCTTCATATATTTTCATTCTTTTTCTGCCGATACCGCAAATCATTTCATCAAAGGTATCACATACATTTACAATTTTGGTTTCAATTGACATTTCAGTTGCATGAAGCGGATAACCTGAACCATCTATTTTCTCATGATGGCAAAGAATGATTTCCTTGCTTTTTTTAGATAACCAGTTTTCATTTTTTAAAGCTGTATAACCGTAAACCGGATGTTTCTTATATTCAATTAATTCTTTGTCAGACAAGGTTTCAATATCCTGGTCTTCGTATTCAATCATCATATATCTGAGTCCCAGGTCATGCAATAAGCATCCTACTCCTATATCATGAACCTTTTCCTTATCCAGACCTAATTTTAAGGCAACTAAAGTGGCAAGTACACAGATACTGATTGAGTGTGCATATACATCTGCACTTCTTTCCTTGATATCATAAATATTTTCCACAACCTCTTCTTCTTCCAATATATTTACGATAATATTATCTGCTGTCTCACTTAACTCTTTTAATTCATTCCCATTATTATAGGTGTGTTTTAAGATTACTTCTTTTACTTTAGATTTACTTTTTTCTTCGATTTCTTTTTTTAATACGGCAACTTCTTCTTTTGGAATGCTATCCTGTATATAGACATAAGGAATATCCAGTTCTTTCATTTTATTGATATATTTTTTATTTAATATAGTATTTTTATACAAAAATACATTATAACCATCTGCCATAACGTCTCTGGCTAATACATCATCTTCTTTTAATTCATTTACGGAACATATTTTCATATTATCACCAACTCCAGATAAAAACTCTTTTATGATTTGCTGCTCATTGCCTGTGACAGGGCTTCTTTTTCTTCATTACTTAAATCAATGTCACAGATACCGGATTTAATATTTTTTACATAGGTATAACATCCGTCACTACTGTGAACGGAATTTAAGATAAATCCATTATCCTTATCATTTAAAAGTGCCAGACTAAAGCTTAACATACCACCCATCTGTTTAAATGCATCGTATTTTACAATTCCTACTTTATTATAAGAATCTTCCATATCCTTATTTATTTTTCTGATGTCTTTTTTATTTTCATTAGACAGTTCGATAATATTGCTATTATCCTTCATAATTTTTTCAATCTGTATTTCCAGACTCTTTGCTTCTTTTCCTCCCATAAACTTTTTATACTTTTTTTTCAGATTATGTATCTGAATCATCTGAATGATAATAAAGATAAGAAGTATAATACTTATTACAGCAAGTCCAAGAAATAAATAACTATAATCCAGTCCCGAAAAACCAAGTTGATTCAGTAAATCAAATGTCATTTTCTTTCTTCCTTTTCTTAATTAGTCTTCATTAAAATTTCCATCAGTCTGTCAAAATCATCATGGGAAAAAAACTCTATTTCTATTTTACCTGTTCCGTCCCCTTTTCCATTTACAGATACCTTTGTGGATAATGCCTGTTTTAAAATTTCTGCTTTTTCCTGATAAATCACCTCTAAGGATTTATTTACTTTCTTTTTTTCTTTTACAGGTTTATTTAGATTTTTAATATATTTTTCCACATCACGCACACTCATTTTTTCATCAAAAATTTTCTGTGCAAGGGCATACTGTTCTTCCGGATTTTCAATAGATATAATAGCTCTGGCATGACCTGTAGAAATCATGTCGTTAATAATCATCTGCTGAACTTCATCACACAATTTTAATAATCTCATGGAATTGGTTACGGCAGTTCTGCTTTTAGATACTCTTTCAGCTATTTCATCCTGTTTTAAGTTGAATTCTGTCAGTAATCTTTTATATGCCTGTGCTTCTTCTATTGGATTTAAATCTTCTCTCTGAATATTTTCTATTAAAGAAATCTCTACTATTTCCTGTTCACTATAATTTCGGATAATAACAGGTACTTCTTTTAAACCTGCAAGCTTTGATGCTCTCCATCTTCTTTCACCTGCAATAATTTCATAATATGTTTTTCTGTCCTGAACTAAAATTGGCTGAAGCAGACCAAACTGTTTAATAGATTCTGCTAACTCTAACAAAGCATCTTCATCAAAAT
>CAZDAT010000189.1:0-3127 GCA_964503695.1 uncultured Lachnospiraceae bacterium | reverse complement strand
GAACAAGCAAATGAGTATGTTTATTCCTTTTTCCTCTGCGGATACATACAAAGTAGCGTTTTATAATAATGTTTTACCTCAACCGTGTGACACATCCGCAAATTGTAATACTATTTGATTACGGATCTAATATGTCAAGCCAAATTGCTGATTTTTCTAAATTACCGATAATAATCAATATCTGTGTTTCATTTTCAATTACCATTTTTAATACCTCTTTTCGTTATAAAAAAGTCGTTCCATACAAAAGTAACACCTTCGTATAGAACGACTTTAAAATTTACCATCCTTACGGAAGGTCTAAAATTTTATTCTTTTTAAATAATAAAATACATTTTTTCTTTCTGTTATAAGATTTAAAATCACAATAGCCAATGCGTCAACAATGCTTATCAATACGGCATAAGCAATCCAAGCTTGTATATTATGGGGATTTATATAAAATACGCTTTTCAAGCTCTTGCAAAGCAAAATTCCGAAACCGATATTTATTATTATATCTTTGGCGAATAAACCAAGTTTTCGGCAAAGAATATTTTTCGATAAATACCACGCCATATATATGCTTCTTGCCGCTATTGCGACAAGAGTACCGACGGCAACACCGCATAAACCGTATTTGCTTACCATTGCAAGCGAAAACCCCATATTTAAAACAACCTCAATATATGCACCGAGCTTTGTTTGCCTGTAATGTCCTGCGGCAGTAATAACATTGCTGTACGGTATTCTTACACAATAAAACCATTGTGCAAAAATCATTATATACGCAAATGCGGGGCGTATATAATTAACATCCGAAACACCGCTTGTATATACATTTACAAACGGAACAATGAGTACCGCTTCCGCTATGCACACAAATGTTGCAACCGCTGTATTAAGCATACGGTATCCTTCAAATGTATCGGCAAGTGCTTTTGTTTCATTTTTTGCGATTAGTCTTCCGAGCTTTGCCGCAATGCCGTCCGATACTGCCGCAAAAAAATTTTCTATAGTGTATATAATCGAGTTATATACCGAATAAACCGATACTTCCTTTGTTCCGCAGAACACGGAAAGCAACACAATATCCGTATTGATATGTATAAAATATGCCAAGTGGTGTATCAAACCGTCCGACTTTCTCGGAAATTTTCTGTTTTCGTTATATACGGTTTTTGCGATACAGTAATGTTTTTTTACATAGGCTCTGAACACAATCGGATTTATAATAAAAACCAATGCGTTTATCGCTTTTACAATGTGTATTCCCGCACCAAGCTTCATTGCACCGATACACAATACACAGTTTAAAATAAGGGTTATGCTTTGAACGCCTTGTATTATCCGTATTTTTTGATCTGCTCGAAGAAGCAGTCTGTGCGAAATGGCAAAATAATAATTAAAATAATAACTTATTCCTAATATAACCGCCATTGACGCCACATATAAAAAGTCGAAATCCGTTTTAATAAAATACTTGGCTGTTGCCGCAAGTATAATCGCAAAACCGATAAACACATACGAAATTTTTGCAAAAAATTTCTTGGAATTATTAAATATATCGGATACGGCTTTCTCGTCCTTTTCGGCAAGCGGTTTGTAAAGCGACGCAGTAATAAGCCCACCTATTCCAAATTCCATAAGCATTGTATATGTAAGCAGTTGACTTATTGACTGAATCATTCCGTTTATATCCGAACCGAAATAAAGAAGTGTATATCTCGGAAGAATAAGCGAACATACTCCGGCAATTATTTGATACAGTACGGATACCAATATATTTTTATGTGTTTGATTTTTAATCCCCTTTGTCTTTTTGCTTGATTTCATTTCTATTTTCCTTCATAAGCAGAATTTTCTCTTTTATGCGGAATAACAGATATAATACATATATCAGCTTAATCCGAAGCAAGAATATTTTGAATTTTTCAATTTTTGGCAAGGTTCCTTTTGGCGTGTCTTTTATAACCTGTAAAATTCTCGGTCTTTTAATATAATCTCTTGTTTCTTTCACTTTTGTGTGCAAGGTTTTTGCATCGTTATAAAGAAGCTCGTTCCGTATGCTGTAAAGGAGCTGCAATGCGGCATAAGAATTTGTTTGATTTCTTCCGTCAAAATTTCTGTTTTTGAATTCAAAATCAAACACCGTAAGCAACATCGGAAGCTTTTTCAAAAGCCTTTTATCATATTTTTGCGAAACGGAGTTTCCCGTTTGTCTGTAAACATAAAAGAACTTATCATAAGTTATATAAATTCCGTTTGCATCGAGCATACACGGGTAAGTGCAAATTCCGTCCTCGCCGAAGTATATTTCATTCGGCATACCCGATATTACATTTTTAAGTATAGTTTTTCTTATTACCTTGTTACAAAGGCTCGGATGAATACCCGGCATATTTTTCTTCTTTGAAAAAAGCATATTGGGATAAATTTCATCTATAAGTCTTTCTTTATTATAAAAGCCTTCTTCAAATTCCAAAAACAGAGGAAGGCTTGAATTTTCACTTTTTATTACAATATTGCATATAGCAATATCAGCATTATGTTTTGATATTTTCTCCAGCAGAAATTCATACATATTAGGCTCTATATAATCATCGCTGTCAATACAGGAAATAAATTCTCCCGTTGCCGCTTCAAGCCCTGCTTTTCTCGTATGAATCGGGCCGCCGTGTTCCTTGTGAATAACTTTAATATTATTATATTTTTCGGCATACTCGTCGCATATTTTTCCGCTTAAATCAGTTGACGCATCATCAACCAAAATAATCTCATAGTCGCAAAAGCTTTGCTTCAGTATGCTTTCTATACACTCTCTTATATATTTTTCCGTATTATACACGGGAATTATAACACTTAACTTTGGTGGCATAGCTTAACCTCTTTTTATGTTCTGTACTTTATTATTTTTGCCGGAGCACCGCCGACTACCGCATAATTCGGGACATCCTTTGTAACAACCGCACCTGCACCTATTACAGCACCTTTGCCGATTTTAACACCCGGAAGAATTGTTACTCTTGAGCCTATCCAAACATCATCCGAAATGATAACGGGCTTGTATTCCTCAAAGCCCTGCATACACATAGGCACATCAGTTCGGTCAAATTTGTGATTGCGGGTGTATATAAAACAGCCTTCG
>CAZDAT010000188.1:0-3145 GCA_964503695.1 uncultured Lachnospiraceae bacterium | reverse complement strand
CAGCACTTCCGCATCTGATAGGTTGTTATGTATTGCTCTCACAACACAAGTAGTATATTACCACCTAAAAACAGATTCGTCAAGTACTTTTTAAGAAAAAATTAAGGAAAAAATAAGAGAACATATTTTGCCTTTTTTGGAATTCATGATATAATCGTGGTATAACAAAGAAAAAGGAAGATAGGGCAAATGAAAAAATATGTATTCAGTTTATGCTTCACATTATTTTTGCTATTGGCTTTCCCTGTATATGCATATGAAGCACAGCCCCTGAAGGGTACTGCTGTTGTAAATGTTGAAAAATTAAATGTCAGAAGCGGTCCCGCGAAAGAATATGAGAAGCAGGGAACCCTGTCAGAGGGAGTGATGGTAGAGGTAAACGGAATCGTGGAACCGGACTGGTATATCATAGAATTTGAAGGTGAAGACGGATATATTAACAGCGAGTATGTCATTTTTACACCGGAGGAAGAAATCGAAGCGGAAACCGGAAAAGGAACGTCGCAGAAGACCTATGTGGTAATGGCACTCATCGTGTTGATTCTGATTGTAAGCGGTGTCATAGTCTATACTTTTATGAATATGCAAAAAAACGCGGATGAGGATATGGAGGAGGAAGAAGACGAAGTTCCCGTAACAAGCCATGATGATACGAATATGCATCTGGGAGAGGTGACTTATGATACCTACCGGATTGATATTGACCCGAAATATTTTGAAAAGACCACAATGATTCCACAGCCGGAATCTATCTGGAATGAGGATAAGGCAAGCGGAAACCTGGAAAATTACCAGGAGGAAATGGCAGAAGAGAATGGAATAACACCGCAGGCAGAAACGAAAACGGATATTAAAAATCTGGATTCGAAGCTGGAACAGGCATCGGCACAAATTAAAGCATTACAAAAAGAAGTGGAAGAGTTGAAAAAAAGTCAGACAGGGTCTATAATATAAGTAAAGAAATGCCGATATGTTTTTTAGAAAAATATATAAGTTTATATAAAAATAACGGAAAGGAAGGGATTCTATGAATATCAGTCTTAGTGGTTTGAAACAGGATTACAGCTATTTGTTTTCCAGTATGAACAACAGCTCAAAGAGCAGTGGCAGTGGTAATTTATTATCCTCCATTAATTTATCTGACTACAACAGTATTAAGTCGGGAAGCTATGGCAAGCTGTTAAAAGCCTATTATAAGAAAACGGATACCGATTCCACAGAAGTCTCAAAAAAGGAAGATAAAACCAAAACAGAAACCAGTACTTCAAAGGAACTGAAAGAGATTCAGACAGAGGCTAATGAATTAAGGGATTCTGCAGCTGCATTAATGCAACGGGGAAGTAAGTCTGTATTTGCCTCCGGTGATACGGAAAAAATATACTCTGCCGTATCAGATTTTGTAAACGATTACAATTCCCTGGTTGAAAAAGGAGATTCGGTTTCTTCCGGTGTTGCAAATGGCATAAAAGGAATGACACGCCTTGTCAGTGACTATAAAGATTCTCTGGAAGAAATAGGAATTACCATAAATAAAGATAATAAACTGGAAATTGATAAAGATACTTTTACGAATGCTGATATGAAAAAGGCAGAGAATCTGTTTAAAGGAAACAGTTCGCTTTCTTATCTGGTATCTTTGCGGGCGGTATCTGTCGCAAATACGGCATACAGCGAAAGTAATAAATCAAATCTTTATACGGGAAACGGAAATTATCAGTCACTTTCTACCGGAGATTTGTTTAACAGTATAATATAACTTTGCTTGTAATTGCGTACAAAAAAGAAAGATAAAAAAATACATAAATTTCTGCTCATTTTCTATTGACAAAATGGGCAGAAAGGGTTATTATATTATTTGTTCGCAGGAGTGGCGGAATGGCAGACGCGTACGGTTCAGGTCCGTATGGTAGCAATACTGTGTGGGTTCAAGTCCCATCTCCTGCATAAATGTAGAGAAGAGCGAAGCCAAAGTTAAGGTTTCGCCTTTTTTATGTGAAAATGTCTTTGATAACAAATACAGTTATGTTATGATATATAAGGGTGTGGCTGTATTTTTACATGACAGCAGAGAAAGACAGCGGAGAATGCTTCTTCGTCTGTTCCTGTACTATAATTATGAGATAAGCCTGATTAGAGCATTAGGAGGAAAAAGATGAAATATGATGTAATTATCGTAGGTGCCGGACCGGGAGGAATCTTTGCGGCATATGAACTTGTGAAGCAGAATCCGGAATTAAAAATCGGGGTATTTGAAGCAGGACATGCATTGGAGAAAAGAAAATGTCCTATTGACGGTGACAAGGTAAAGAGCTGTATTAAATGCAAAAACTGTTCTATCATGAGTGGTTTTGGGGGAGCAGGTGCTTTTTCCGATGGGAAATATAATATTACCAATGATTTCGGCGGTACTTTATATGAATATATCGGAAAACAGAAGGCATTAGAATTAATGAACTATGTCGATGAGATTAATATGAAATATGGCGGAGAGGGTACAAAAATGTATTCTACTGCCGGAACAAAATTTGACAAAATCTGTATGCAGAATAAACTCAAGCTGTTAAATGCATCTGTCCGCCATCTGGGTACGGATATTAACTACGTGGTTTTGGAGAATCTTTATAATGATTTAAAAGATACGGTAGATTTCCACTTTGATTCCATGGTAGAGCATGTAGAGCGAACAGAAACCGGATATGTGGTAGAATGTAAGGGTGAGAAATACGAGTGTGGCCAGTGTGTAATCTCCGTAGGAAGAATCGGAAGCAAATGGATGGAAAAGGTTTGTGAGGAAATGCAGATTCCTACCAAATCCAACCGCGTGGATATCGGAGTGCGTGTAGAGCTTCCGGCAGTTATTTTCTCCCACCTGACTGATGAATTATATGAGAGCAAAATTGTATATCGTACAGAAAAGTTCGAGGATAATGTGCGTACCTTCTGTATGAATCCTCATGGTGCGGTAGTAAATGAAAATACCAATGGTATCGTAACGGTAAACGGACACAGTTATGAAGACCCGAAGAAGCATACGGAGAATACGAACTTTGCCTTACTGGTTGCAAAGCATTTTTCCGAGCCTTTTAAGGACAGTAATGAATATGGGGAAAGCATTGCCAGATTGTCCAATATGTTAGGCGGTGGT
>CAZDAT010000187.1:0-3160 GCA_964503695.1 uncultured Lachnospiraceae bacterium | reverse complement strand
AAAAGTAACAATGAAATGAGGTTATTTATCATGCAAAAAAATTCGGCATTTATACGTACAGACAAAGCAATCCAACAGACTTTTATCCGTTTGTTGAAAAAGAAAAAATTTGAGGATATTACCGTACAGAATATTTTAGATGAAACTCCGACCACAAGAGGCACCTTTTATGCCCATTACAAGGATAAATATGAAATTGCAGAAAGAATGCAGCAGGAATTTTTTGAGATAGAAGCTCTGGCTTATGCCAAAACACAAAATGCCAGTGACGACACTCTGTCTGAATTATTCTCCACTGACTTTTTAGAAAACAGGGAACTAGTAGAGGCGTTACTGAAAATCCATACCGATACCGTAGATATTGAGAAAGCTCTTCTTTCAAATCTGCGTCAAAAATATTTGGACAGGGTATCTTCTCCATATGCTGACATTGAAGCCGATATTTACGCTCATGCGCTCTTATCCTTACAGCTTTCCTTCTTCCATGAGCCTGCCGCAAAGCCGCCTGCCTATCATGAAATTGAAGAAATCCTAATGCACGTATTTCTTCAACTTCTGCATATTGATACAGAAAATAAGCGTGCAGTTTTAAGGGAGCTTATAAAATGCTGACACTCCATAAGAAAACACACGCTCTCATGCTTTAAACAAACAGGAACTTTCCTGTAAAAGAAAAACAGCCCCATAGAAAATGCTGCAAACATTTTTCTATGGGACTGTTTCATCATTCCGGATTATTTTACTAATTCTTTAACCTTAGCTGCTTTACCAACACGGTCTCTTAAGTAGAATAATTTCGCACGTCTTACTTTACCGCGACGAACTACTTTGATTTTTTCTACGTTTGGTGAATGTACCGGCCAGGTTTTTTCAACACCTACACCGTTAGAAAGTTTTCTAACTGTAAATGTCTCACGGTTGCTTCCGCCCTGTCTCTTTAATACAATACCTTCAAAAATCTGAATTCTTTCACGGTTACCTTCTTTGATTTTACCGTAAACTTTTACAGTATCACCAACATGGAATTCTGCTACTTCTGCTTTTAACTGTTCTGCTTCAATACTCTTAATAATTTCACTTGCGTTCATTTTGTGACCTCCTATTATTTGGATGTTCTTAATACCCCTATGGTAACAGAGGACCATCTCTTTTCTCACAACTGCTATATGATACCACAACTTCTTTTAGTTGTAAAGTACTTTTTTATTTTACAATGAAGCTTTTACAATGAAGCAATGTATTGAGGGAGGGCTGAATAGTAACCTTTTATCTTTCTATCCAATATATCTTATCTTTTGCAAAACACATCCCCAGTGACTGCTGTAACGCAATCGACTTTTCATTGCCCACTACCACTTCTGCAAAAGGAACATGTCCCATTTCCAAAGAGAGATTAATCATATATGTCTCTAAGGCTTTTGCGATTTTTCTCCTTCGATATGCAGGAGCTACCTGCAAAAGTCCCATACTGCCTTCCGGATGTCTGCCGATATAACCTGCCAGCTTTCCGCCTAAAAATGCCCCGTACAAGCCAAATTCTTCCAAATGCTGATAAAGATACTCCGTCCCGTCCGGTCCATCATAAAAGGCTGCCGCTTCCTCAAAATGCTCTACACCAATCTTACGGATTTCTACCATGTCTTCTGCAATATTACCGTTCACGGAATATAAACCGGTAATCGGAAGCTTCTCTTTTCTGGTATAAACAGCAATGCTGCAGGTAATAAACGGTGAAACTTCCAGTATTTCCCGCGCCGCCTCACACATATATTCCTGATGCAGTGCGATACATTGAAGCATATCTATCCCACCATGTGTAACGGCATATTCTTTTATCCGTTCTACACCAATGCGTCCCTTCGCCCTATCATCCGTCGTATGAAAATAAATACCGCTTACAATATCATAAAGGCAGACCGTTCCTCCATCTGAATAGACCAGTTCTGCATTTCCTCTGGAAATCAGCTCTATCATATCCATATGGTGAAGCTTCTGCTTCATCAGCACCTGACGGCATTTATCCAATGCCTCATATTTTGCATACATATCCGGACGGCGTTCCTTCGTGCGGAGAACTGCCGTTTCTTTCCGCCACTCCCGGATATTTCTCTGATTTCCTGATAAAAGCACTTTCGGTACTTCTTTGCCCATCCACACTTCCGGTCGGCTGTACTGTGGATATTCTAATAAATTTCCTTCAAAAGATTCCGTAGCACCGGATTCTTCATTCGCCAAAACTCCCGGAACCATACGGGAAATCGCATCCACCATGACCATAGCCGGCAGCTCACCACCAGTCAATACATAATCACCAATCGACATATAATCGGTCACAATTTCTTCCAACACCCGTTCATCAATTCCTTCATAATGTCCACAAAGTAAAACTAAATCCTCTTCCAGTGCCAATTCTTTTGCCATCGGCTGGGAAAAAGTGCTGCCCTGTGGTGTCAGATATACTGTCCTCGGTTTTTTTCCTACTTTATCGGCAACTGATTTCCATGCATCATATACCGGCTGCGCCTGCATCAGCATACCTGCACCGCCTCCATATGGATAATCATCTACTTTCTTATGTTTATCAAGGGTAAAATCACGAATATTAACAGCCTCAATAGAAATCAGACCCTTTTCTCTCGCCTTACCTATGATACTCGTAGAAAGCCCCTGCATTACCATCTCTGGAAATAACGTTAAAATATGAAAATTCATACTCATTTCCTCACTGTGCTTCTATCCCAACAATAAAAATTTTTATTACGCATTCAAATCACGCAGTCCCGGCAGTAAATGTACTACCATATGTCCTGCTTCTATATCAACTTCTTTTACACAATCTTTGATGGCAGGAAGTAAGATTTCTTTTGCTTTTTCATGTCTGATAATGTATACATCATTCGCGCCTGTCTGTAATACATCCTCGATTACACCTAAATCTTCTCCCTCATCAGAAGTCACTTTCAACCCAATTAAATCTGCAATAAAATACTCATTTTTTTCTAATTTTACTGCATTCTCTCTAGTCACATACAAACTCTTCTGGCGATACTTATTAGCCGTATCCATATCATCAATGCCCTTGAATTTTAAAATTACCATGTTTTTAAAAAACTTTACACCGGTAATTTCAAGTTCTACATCCTCTTTTCCGGTATCTAAG
>CAZDAT010000186.1:0-3166 GCA_964503695.1 uncultured Lachnospiraceae bacterium | reverse complement strand
CAAGCATTACACAGGCAAAGGTTAAAATGACTGTTCCGTCATACACAAGCTATGTGTATGATCCCGATGCTGCAAGAAGTGTAAATGCTGTTGCATACGCAAACGGAATCAACTTCAGCGGATATAAGCTAAAATATGCGAAATATACGGACGAGAATAAGACGCAGACGGAGGACGCAATCGAAAACCCCAAGAATGTGGGCACATATAAGGTTATTGTTGAGATTACCGACAATAACTATATGCTTGACGGAGAAGTTAATGCAGAGCTTGAAATCAAACCGGCAAAACAGGACGTATTCTCTATCGAGGGCATATCGGACACCGTGACCTACGGCGACAAAAATCTCACTCTCCAAACGGCGGGCGCAATCGACGGCGGTACGGTAAAATATGAAGTCACGGACGGCAATGATGTTGCTTCTGTTGACGAAACTACCGGAGCAATCACAATTCATAAGGTCGGCACGGTAAAAGTTAAGGCAACAAGCACAAAGGCAAATTATGACGACAAAACCGCAACGAAAACGGTTGTTATCAAGCCCAAAACCTTGACTGTAACCGCAGAGGCGACCGACAGAGTATATGACGGCACAAAGCAAGTTGCTGTTAAACTCACTCTCGACGGTGTTCTTTCGGGCGACAGCGTAAAGGTAAATGGCGTTGCAAAGAACAGCGAGGGCAAATATGCCGTAACGGCAACGGTTGCAACGGCTGACGTTGAAAACGGCAAGACCGTGTTTGTAAACGGATTGGGCATTGACAACGAAAACTATGTCCTTTCGCAGACATCGGTACAGACAACGGTTGACATTACCAAAAAGGCGATTACAGAGATTGAAATGACGGCTGACAGCAAGCCTTATGACGGAACAAAGGTCGCAACGTACAAAATCAATAATCTTGTGGGCGTATTTGACAGCGACAAGGACTTTGTAGCGGTAACGGGCGATGCGAAATTCAATTTTCCCGATGTAGAACTTGCAAGCAAGGTTACACTTTCAAACCTCGTTCTTTCGGGAACAAAGAGCGGTAACTACTATCTTGCGGTAACGGAAGCGACAGCAGAGGCACGTATTACAAAAGCGAAGGTTGACCTTGAATTCGGAACGCTTAGCTTTGTATATGACGGACAGCCGAAGTCAACGCAGGTTACCGCAACGGCAAACGGCAAGCCTTTTGACGGAATCGATGTTGGATACGGAGAGAAAAATGATGGTAGTGTAACGAATGTAGGAAAATACGAGATTAAAGCTACGCTGGCAATCGGTCTCACAGAGAACTACGAGCTGAACTATCCGCAGAAACAGTACCTTGAAATCGTTAAGGCAGACCAAAGCGCAATTACGATTACCGGTCTTCCCGGTACAATCGATTTCGGTAAGGAATTTACACTTACGGCAGTGGGCGGAAGCGATAAGCTTTCACCGAAGTGGAGCACAAGCAACAAAGACATTGCAATGGTAGACGAAAACACAGGTGCGGTTAAGATTGTAAAGGCGGACGGAGTAACTTCCGTTACGATTACGGCAACCAAGTCGGACAACGAAACAAACCACACCACACAAACCGCAAGCGTAACCTTTACGCCGACCAAAAAGACGGCAACGTTCAGAATTACGGGACTTTCCCATACTTATGACGGAAATGCCAAAAAGGCAACGATAGTAACAAACGCAACGGACTCTTATGACATTAAGTATACCAAAGAGGACGGAACGCCACTCCCCGAGGGAACGACTCCCACAGATGCGGGAACGTATTACGTTGAAGTTACCGCAAATGGCAACTACGAGGGTGAGCAGGTTGCCGTTATGACAATCAGAAAAGGCACGCTTGACACAAGAAATATTACGATTAATATTCCCGAAAATCTTGTTTACGGTGACAGCTACAGCGTAACAACAAATTACAGCGGTACTTACGGTACAATTACTTACAGCGGAACAGGAATCAACGGCAAGCCGAAAGAAGAACCCAAAAATGCGGGCAGTTATACGGCAACGCTGACGATTAACGACCCGAATTTTGAAGCGGTAACGGTTGAAAAGACATTTGAGATAGCAAAGAAACCCCTTACCGTTAAGATTACGGGCGAAAACGGTACGGAAACCGTAAAGAGAGCTTACGGCGAAGCAAACCCCATATTTAAGCTTGATTACAGCGGATTTGCAAACAACGAAACAAAAGCCGCGCTTCTTATTGAGCCTACGGCAAGCACAAATGCAAATTCTTCAAGCAAGGTTGGCAATTATGATATTGTCATAACAGGCGGATATGACGAAAACTACGAATTTGTTTACAGTACGAACGGTAAGCTTGAGGTAATTCCCGCAACAACAGGCAATTTCCGTGTTGTTGTTGAAAGCGGAAGCTCGGAAGCTTATGTTGGAAACAAATTTACTCTCAGCGCATACTACAACAACGAAATACAGACCGATGTTGTATGGACTTCAAGCAAACCCGACATTGTAACGGTAGACAAAAACGGAAACGTTGAAATTAAGGGTATGGCAGATACCGTAACGATTACGGCGACTGCGGGAGATAATTCAAACTGCAAGGGTATGACGGCAACATATACGATTGTACCGCAGAAAAAGCACATAAGCCTTTCTGCTTCGGCAAAAGAGCTTGTTAAAATTTACAACGGTGAGGCAGAGTATATCAGCTTTACCGCACCGAGCGGAGTTGACCTTACCAAGGTTAATGTCAACACAACTTATGTAATGACAACGAACCCGAGCAAGACAGAGCCGAAGGACGTGGGTACTTATATGGTATCCTACGAAATCGACGACGATTGCTACGAGGGAAGCGGAAACTTCACCCTTGTTATCAACAAAGCGACCGTGACGGTAAGCGCGAAAGAGATTTCAAAGGAATACGGTGAAGCCCCCGTATATGAGCTTAATGTTTCAAATAACGTTAAGGGAATTGACGCAGACACAATGAAAGAGCTTGTAACGATTACCTCGGAGGGTGAGCCGAAAACAGCCGTTGTAAACGAGGACGGTTACCCCATAAACGTTGAGCTTAAGATAACAAGCGACGAAAACTGCAACTATGTTGCGGATTCGGACAACAACGGCAAGCTTAAGGTAACAAAAGCGCCTCTTACGATTAAGGTTAAAGACGTAAGCCGTGAATACGGTGCGGAAAATCC
>CAZDAT010000185.1:0-3168 GCA_964503695.1 uncultured Lachnospiraceae bacterium | reverse complement strand
TACGACAAGCGGTGACTGTACACTCTCCCGTGTGTGTCCTCATCCGATTCGCAACGCAGGTTGGGTTAAACCTGTTTTCGTCAAGGCTACACGTTGTTACTATCCTGCATCAAATGCAATAGCTGTTACGTTTGTACAGTGACTTGTCGTCAGTTTCCTAACTTGACATTCGCTCCACAGAAAAACCTGCTTTTTCAAGCAGCAACCTCATGCTTCATAGCTATCAATGTCACAGCAAATATGAGTATATACGAAGTTTTTTAAATGTGCAATAGTTTTTTTAAATTTTTTTCAAGTTTTTTTGTATTTATTTTTGTACAAATTTTTCAGATAAATTTTGTTACATATCACCATTTTTATTTTTGGGCATTTTCCGTTTCCCTTGTCCATCTTCCGCTGGCACCACAAGGAAGTATCAGCCCTGTTTCTTTTACCGGAAGTCCGATTTCCGAAGCCTCCACCCTTCCGCCAAACTTAGATACCACAGCGGTATTAATCATATAGGAAAGCACCGCCGGCTGTAACCCGGTGGTATAGGAATTGACCAGAAAGAACAGGGCATCATCTGACAGAATCTGTGTACACAGTTCAATAAACGGATAGATGCTGTCTTCTATCTTCCAGATTTCTCCTTTTGGTCCCCTGCCATAGGAGGGCGGGTCCATGATAATGGCATCATATTTATTGCCCCGGCGGATTTCCCTTTCCACAAACTTTACGCAGTCATCCACCAGCCAGCGGATGGGCTTCTCTGCCAGACCGGAAGCCGCCGCATTTTCTTTTGCCCAGTTTACCATTCCTTTGGAGGCATCCACATGGGTTACGCCTGCCCCTGCCGCCGCCGCCGCAAGTGTGGCTCCCCCGGTGTAAGCAAACAGGTTCAGTACCTTCACAGGTCTTTTTGCCTTACGAATCAGATTTCCAAACCAGTCCCAGTTCGTTGCCTGCTCCGGGAACAGCCCCGTATGCTTGAAGCTGAAGGGTTTCAGATGAAAGGTCAGTTCTTTATAATGAATGCTCCATTCATCCGGCAAATCAAAAAATTCCCACTCGCCCCCTCCGGCGTTGCTTCTATGGTAATGTCCGTTCTTTTTCTTCCAGCCCTTATTCACTCTTTTGGTATTCCATATAACCTGCGGGTCCGGCCGCACCAGAAGGTAATCTCCCCAGCGTTCCAGCTTTTCTCCCCTTGAGGTATCTATCACTTCATAATCTTTCCATCCGTCTGCAATCCACATATTTCTTTCTCCGTTTCTTCTATATTAATAAGTAAGTATTTTTGATTTTTCTTTTACACTATACAATAGCTGTTTTTCCAATGCAAGTCTAATTTCTTATGCCCCGGCAGCAACCGTTCAGCTCCCCATATTCAAAAAGAGGAAATAAAAAAATCCCCTGATGGAGATTCTTTCATTTCCTCTTTTACCATCATTAAATCCATGAAAAATCCATTTCTGTAAAATCATGAATAAAATGGTCTGCACCTAACTGCATTATCTTCTCTTTTGCTTCTTCACTGCCTATGGCAATAATACTTCCGGCACCATTTTCTTTTGCATGGGTAATTGCACTGACACTGTCTTCCACAACAACACATTCGGAAAGCTTTACACCCAGACGCTTTGCTGCTTCTTTGTGCATTTCCCCTTTGTCTTTATAGGTACCATCATCATATACACAACTGTTACGGTCAAACCAACGGCTTAAATCAAATGTTTCAAAATAGAAATCAATATTCTCTTTTATAGATGCACTGGCCAGAATAAAAGGAACCTTACGTTCCTTCAATCCATCCAGAAACTCTACGGCACCATCTACCAGATGTACATGGTGGGGATTTTCCTTGCATATCTTTCTATACAGAGCTTCTTTGTGACGCGAAACTTCCTGTCTCTCTTTTGCAGTAAGCCATGGTGCGATTTTCTGAATCAGCACATCATTACGCGGCCCGCAATAGAAACTTCCATCTGGCCCGTCATCTTTATTCTGATGCAGTTCCCTATAAATTTCGGCCCAGGCTTCCGTATGGAAGCCCGAGTCAAAAAATAGAGTACCATTAAAATCAAGGAGTACAGCTTTCATATTTAGAATATTCCAATGAAAGCACCAATAAGACCGATTGCAAGAAGTAATACGATACATTTAACTGGTGTCCAGCCTTTTTTCTTCATTAAGAAGTAAAGAAGTAATGTTAATCCTAAAGGAATCATTTTAGGAAGAACGCCGTCTAAGATGCTCTGGATAACAATCGGGCTTTCGCCGTTTGCGATTTCAAGAGAAACTGTTGTTCCACCATAGTTAGATGTTAAAGCACCAACGATGAATACACCGAGCAGGGAAGCTGCACGTGTGAATTCTTTTGCGTTAGCTGTCAGCAATGTGATAGCTTTTGTTCCTAATTCATAAGACCAGCCCATTAAGAAGAAACGAACTCCAAACTGAACTGCGTTGAATATTACAAGGAACAGGATTGGTCCTGCAAAGCTGCCGTTAATTGCCATATTGGAAGCAATACCTGCTGCAATTGGTACTAATGTAAACCAGAAAATAGCATCACCGATACCACCTAAAGGTCCCATAGCTGCTACACGTACGGCACGAATTGTATTGATATCAGTTTTCTGCTGTTCCATGGATAATACAATACCCATAACAAATGTTACCAAGAAAGGATGAGTATTGAAGAACTCTAAGTTATGCTGCATGGATAAAGAAAGGTCATCTTTATCTGTATGGATTTTTTCAAGTCCCGGTAAGATACAGTATAACCATCCGGCAGCCTGCATTCTTTCGTAGTTGAAAGATGCCTGTAAGTTGCAGGATCTCCATACCATTTTGTTTAATGTTTTTTTATCAAGCGGCTGAGCCGGTGTAAGATTTTTGTATGTACTCTGATTAGATGCCATCTTCGTCACCTCCGTTACCTGCTCCTGCGGATTTCAATGCACAACGTGTCTGGAAATCATTCAGAGCGATTGCAATACCAACAAATGCGATTAAGAGCAATGCAGAACCGCTTAAGTCAGGAATATAACCAATAATGGTTGCCAATGCAAAACCTGCAAAGTAAATTCCCCATAAATCGTTGGAAAGCATAATTCTAAGTAATGTTGCAAAACCTACGAAACGCATCATACCACCTGCTGCGCTTAAACCAGTCATTAACCA
>CAZDAT010000184.1:0-3220 GCA_964503695.1 uncultured Lachnospiraceae bacterium | reverse complement strand
CCTCACCCAGCTCTTCAATGAAGTATAACGGATTGAAGATGGAAAGAAATACATCGCGCTCTCCAAACATGGTGTTGAGGTCTGTCTGACGGATGGAAATACCATCGTACAGGATGCTCATACGGTCTTTCTGACGGGTGCGCACCAGCTCATGCGCTGCTCCGGTTTCATCCGTAAAGCGCATGGAAATGCAAAGCTCCGGATTGGCTTCGCTGTGCAGGCGGTCAATGCCGCGCTCACCAAAGAACGGAAGCCCCGTGACGGCGAAGGCAATGGCATCTGCCAGACTGGATTTGCCGCGCCCATTGCCGCCGGTGATGACGGTGGGATTGCCAAAATCAAGTTCTGTCTGCTCTGCGTAGCACTTAAAGCCGGAGATCGTCATGCCGGTGATTTGAAACCCTTTGATTTTTTCCAAGTCTGTCCCTCCTTACGCGGCCTGCGGCACGAGCTTATAGCCGCCCAGCACATAAAAGGCCATATCGCCCTGCTTCTGCATGGTGAGCTGCGCATCATAAAGCTGCGCGCCGGGAGTCAGCGCCGGGTGGTTTCCCTGCGCATAGACCCTGGCCTGTTTGCCATCCGCATTTTGCAGAACGGCACAGACCATGGGATGCCCTGACATATCCTGCTGGATTTGCGCGGACACCACCACATACTGCCAGAGCTGGCGCGTGGTGAAGGGCAGTGGTTCGGCAGCGGGCTTTTCAGCCTGTGCCTTCTGTGTATTTTGGGATACTTCCTCTTTTTGTACATCCTGTTTGTAGGCGAGCGTGGCCTGCGCCGCGCCAGGACTGGATGGGAGCTGATGCAGCTTGTCCAGCAGTTCCAGATAGGCGCGGTCCAGCTTCGGGCGTTCACTGTCGCGGATGACGAACGAATTGCCCTTCTGCTCAATGCCGACCCAGATGGGCTTTGTCATCTTGTAGAGGACGCGTCCGATGCCGTAGAGTAGGAAAATGCCGCCTTGCCATATTGCTATGGTAGGTTTGCATAGTCCCCTCCCAGAACCGTACTTACATCTCTCGATGTATACGGCTTGCCATTATTGCTTCAGATAGGTTATTCAAGGATGGTGGATTTTGTGGTGGCAATCCTCGCAAACCGCTAAGGTCTTGCGTTTCTTTGCTATCATCACAATTTCCCAGTGTTCTTTGCCTTTGAGATTCTTCACTTTATTCACATGATGGATTTCCAACGGCACGCCTGTTTTTCCACATAGTTCACATACCTCAGCCGACAACCGCTTTTCAAAGGTCGTCGTTGTTCTGGTATGGAGCATGGCATGGTCTACCACACAATCGGATACACTCTTAACGCTCTTGCAATCTCTGAAGTTGGTGAATTTCAGCCGTCTTTCACCCTTACCTGTTTGATAAGGAATACTCCAGCCTCCGCACCCGTCCTTATAGTGATTTCGGATTTTGCGGCTTGTGCTTTTATGCTTATTCGCAAGCGTTTTCAAGCAGCTATATTCCATGAGGTACGCGAAGTAATGCAGGTCGCTAAAATTGCTTGCTAATGCGTAGTAGTTGCAGATGCCTCGAAGCTCGGCGTTGTATGTAGATACAATTTCAAACTCCGTGCATCTGAGCAGACTTTTTCTCGCCGCTGGCTTTATTACACCATTTTGCGTTTGGTAGATAATTGCTTTATTGAACAGAAACGGCATGATTTTATCGCTGGTAGGAACCATTAGCTCAACCGTTTTGTTCATAGTCCGTTTGGTGCAGTTTCCACCTTGCTTTACACTTTGATTCCGTCTGACACGAATGTCATACCCCAAAAATCTTGCAAACAGACTGCTGTGGATTATCAACGTTTTTTCGTCTGACAACTCCATTTTCAACCTATTGCTGATGAAATCCGTCAATTCCTTTTTGATGCTCTCGCAATCTGACTTGTCACCCCTTACACCAATGATGAAATCGTCGGCGTAACGGATATACTTGATGACCTTGTCCGTCGTTGAGGTGCAAGGCGTTTTGAGCAGTTCGGCCTTTAGCGTTTTCAGCTGCTTTTGTAGTGCCGCTTTTTCCGTGCCTTTGGCCGTTTTAAGTTGCTTTCTGGCTTTGACCTGTTGATGAAGGATTGCGTCATACTCTGGCGTGCGGTACCTCTCTTTTGGCCGGTAAAACTCTTTCGATATTTTTTCCACGAATTTATCCAGCTCATTCAGATAGATATTTGCGAGCAAAGGACTGACAATTCCTCCCTGCGGACAACCGGAGTAAGTGGCATGATATTGCCAGTCCTCCATATATCCCGCTTTGAGAAACTTCCAGATCAGTTGAATCAGTCTTGCATCTTTGACTTTGGAATTGATGATTTCCACCAGCACATGATGGTCAATGTTGTCAAAGCAGCCCTTTATATCGCCCTCAATAAACCATGCGACACCCGTGAACTCTTTTTTTAGAGATACAAGTGCGGTATGGCAGCTCCGATTGGGACGAAAGCCATGAGAAAATTCTGAAAAGGTCGGCTCATAGACCGCCTCCAAAATCATTCTCAAGACCTCTTGGACAAGTTTGTCCGTAAAGGTAGGCAATCCCAGCGGACGCATTTTTGTACTGCTCTTTTTGCGGATATAGGTTCGCCGGGCGGGCTGTGGACAATAGGTGTCGTCGGTAAGCTGCTGGATGATGGAGTTGATTTTCTTTTCGCTGAAAGCATCCGCAGTGTCTTCATTAACGCCTCTTGTTCCGGCTCCATTGTTTGCATATAGATTCTTATAGGCCGTGTAATACAGGTCGGGCCTTAGCATATAGCGGTAAAGCCGTGTGAATATCTCGTCTTTGTTTTTCCCTGAATTTTCACGAATCCTATCCAAAATCTCCATTGTTGGTTTCATGGTGAGGTATTCCTCCCTAATCAATTTTGATTTTAGAACGCAATAACTGCCTTCCTTCGCCTTGTAAGGGGCATTATCCCTCGCTGACTACTATGAAGGCTCCGTTACCATGCCGGATTTTCAGCGTCTTAACGCATAGCTCTTGCGAGCATTCCGGTTTAGGTAATCCCCAGTTAGTACGATAAGTAGGTAAGTGCAGATTGTCGGATATGCTTTCGCTTCGTTATTTCCAGTTCTCTGGACTGTCTTGTGAATCATTGATAGCCTATTGCGCCAATGGGGAACGTAATAGTATTCACAACAAAGGTTGATGCCAAAATACAATGATTTTGGGTGCATACACATTCCTTTGCCTCGCCGTAAGAG
>CAZDAT010000183.1:0-3240 GCA_964503695.1 uncultured Lachnospiraceae bacterium | reverse complement strand
TTAAATGATTATAAAAAATGTAAATTTGGAAACGGTATGTGGAATTACCAGTACATTGCCGGAAAATAAGTATATGGAGGTTGCTTTTGCCGGAAAGAGTAACGTGGGAAAATCCTCCCTGATTAATGCACTCATGAACCGGAAATCCCTGGCAAGAACCAGTGCCCAGCCGGGAAAAACACAGACCATTAATTTCTATAATATCAACAGCGAAATGTACTTTGTGGATTTGCCCGGATACGGTTATGCCAAGGTTAGTGTTTCGGAAAAAGAAAAATGGGGAAAGATGATTGAAAGATACCTTCATAAATCCAAAAAACTCCGTCTGGTATTTTTATTAATCGATATCCGCCATGAACCCGGTGCCAATGATAAGCAGATGTATCAGTGGATTTTAAATCAGGGCTACGAACCTGTAATTATTGCCACGAAATTGGACAAGATAAATAGAAGTCAGGTTCAAAAACACATTAAGATGTTAAAAACCGGCTTAAAGGTAGTACCGCAAACCCTTGTAATTCCTTTCTCTTCCCAGACAAAACAGGGAAGGGAAGAAATCTATCAGCTGTTAGATGCTTATCTGGAAAAGGAACAGGGGGAAATGACCATCGGAGAAGGAACAGAATGACAGAAATTCCAAAAAAATATAAGAAATCATGTCTGAATTTATTCATGACATTATTGATTATTGCCAGTTGTATTTTTATAGTGCCAAAAATCTTATTGCTTTTTATGCCGTTTATTATCGGCTGGATGATTGCACTTCTGGCAAATCCTTTAGTACATTTTTTTGAAGAGAAGATAAAAATAAAAAGAAAGACAGGCTCTGCCCTGGTTATCATTGCCGTTATCGGCGGAATCTGTCTTCTGCTGTATGCAGCGGCTAACCGGCTGGTAAAGGAAGCTGTTTATATTCTGGGAATTATGCCCCAGATGTGGGATGACATGAAGATTGAATTTGTAGGCTTTACCGAAAAATGGTCCATGGTCATCGACAGTCTTCCAAAAGAAGTGGTGGAAAAAGCTGTAGAAGTGGGAGACGTGATTGGCAAAGAGATGAGTGTGGTGGTAGGGGAGCTTAGTGTGCCTACGGCAGGTGCACTGGGAAACTTTGCACAAAATATTCCCGGAATCCTTATCTCGGTGGTAATGTGTCTTTTGTCTGCTTACTTTTTTGTTGCAGAGAAAAATGTGGTTTCCGCGTTCCTTAGAAAGTATTTCCCGGAAAGCTGGATGAAAAAAATGATGATTTTAAAGAAAACCACCATAGACGTTATTGCCGGTTATTTAAAAGCCCAGTTAAAAATAGAAATCTGGGTCTATGTTATCATACTGATAGGTTTCCTTATCCTGAGGGTAAAATATGGATATCTTCTGGCGGCACTGACAGCTTTTGTGGATATTTTACCTGTGTTTGGAACGGGAACCATTCTGGTGCCATGGATGTTATATAAATTACTGATGGGAGAATATATGTATGCCTTGGGACTGCTTCTTATCTGGGGAATCAGCCAGCTGGTAAGGCAGGTAATACAGCCCAAAATGATAGGCGACAGCATGGGAATGGAACCACTTCCCACACTGATTCTTCTCTATCTTGGCTATAAACTGGCAGGAGTTCTTGGAATGGTAATAGCAGTACCCCTGGGAATTCTTGTGATGGCAATGAATGAAGCCGGATTTTTTGACAACAGTAAGCGGAGTCTGAAAATATTATGGCATGGTTTTCATGAATTCCGTCAGTTTACAAAAGAAGATTTGCAGGGAATTGAAGAAGCTCCCAAAAAGGATGAAACATAAAATAAAACAGACGAAAGCGGATAAAGAAAATGAAACGAAATTACAGGGCGGTCCTGCAATATGAAGGAACCCGTTATCAGGGCTGGCAGAAGCAGGTGAGTACCGACAATACCATACAGGGAAAATTAGAAGCAGTGCTGACTAAGATGGCAGGCGAACCGACAGAAGTAAACTCCAGCGGAAGAACAGATGCAGGAGTACATGCTTATGGACAGGTGATTAGCTTTTGCTGTGAGACTTTAAAAAGTCCGGATGAAATCCGGGACTACATGAATCAGTATTTGCCGGAGGATATCGGAGTGCTTTCTGTGGTGGCTGCAGGAGAACGGTTTCATGCCAGACTGAATGCCACAGGAAAAATCTACAGGTACCGGGTATTAAACAGTGCGGTTCCACGTATATTTGATAGAAAATATGTATTTCAGGTGCCGGAAAAGCTGGACCGGGAAGCGATAAAAACGGGAATCTCCTATTTAGAGGGAAAACATGATTTCAAGGCATTTACGGCAAAAAAGAATAGTAAAAAATCAACGGTAAGAACCATTTATGAAATTAAAATGGAAGAAGTGGGAGAAGAGCTGGTATTTACCTTTTGGGGAGACGGCTTTTTATACCATATGGTACGGATTCTTATGGGAACATTATTGGAAATAGGTCAGAAGCGGAGAACGCCGGAAAGCATTTTGGAAGCTTTTGAAAGCGGGGAGAGGATAAAAGCCGGATTTCTGGCACCGGCACAGGGGCTGGCTCTGATGCAGGTATTTTATGATTAAATAGCGGACAAAAGATAAACAGGGAAAGAAGCCTGAATACGAAAGGAACGGAGGAACTATGCAAAAAGAAAGACAAAAAATCTGGAAGCTTCTTTTTCTTATTTATATTCTGGTTTTAATAAAACTGATAGTTTTTAAATATCCACTGGCACATTTGAGACAGATTATGGAAGGCTGGAAAAAGGAAGTAATATTAGAAGGGCTGTCTACGGCAAATTTTACCCTGGGGAGAAGCATTCGTATGTACATCCGCTATTTTGATAAATTTCCATTCTGGAACGGATTTGCAAATCTGGTTGGAAATATTCTTGTATTTATTCCCTATGGTTTTTTACTGCCGCAGGTATATCCGGCATGTTCAAAATGGTGGAGGGTGCTTTACTGTGCCGCAGGATTTGTTATGGCGATTGAACTGTTCCAGTTATGCAGTGCTTTTGGGGTATTTGATGTAGACGATATCCTGCTGAATGTGTCGGGAGCAATGGCAGGCTACGGGCTGTTTTATTTAAAGAAACAAATTGTGAGAAGAAAAAAGGTAAAGAAACTGCTTAAGAGAGTAAAAATCTGAGAAGGCAGAAAAGGAAGCTATTAAATGTTAAATTTGAACAGCAAAAAAGCGCGAGACGGGAATCGAACCCGCGACCCTCTCCTTGGCAAGGAGATGCTC
>CAZDAT010000182.1:0-3316 GCA_964503695.1 uncultured Lachnospiraceae bacterium | reverse complement strand
CATCATCAGGAGAGGAAAATGCCCCTTTCATTTCGTTATATACCACTCCGTTTATGGTAAGGTCGCTGTCCATGTTTTCCATCTCCAGATGCCACCCTTCCTGTCGAAAGGTCATGTCATGGTGATAAATATTAGGGTAAAATACCGCATCCAGGTACACGTGCATCAGGTTCTGAAAGTCCTTGTCATTACAGCTTGCTACCGGATATACCGTTTTATCAGGATAGGTCATGGCATTTAAAAAAGTGTTTAAAGAGCCTTTCGCCAGTTCAATAAAAGGGTCCTTTACCGGAAAATTTTTAGAACCGCATAAAACAGAATGCTCCAGGATATGGGACACTCCTGTACTTTCTTCCGGTGTGGTACGAAATCCGATGTAAAACACCTTATTTTCATCCTCATTTTCCATTAAAACCACCCGGGCTCCTGTTTTTTTATGCCGGCACAAAGTAGCCATGCTTCTTAACTCTTTAATCTCTCTTCTTTCCACTATCTCATAGGCTGTAACATCTTCGATTCTCATTTTTGTTATTCCTTCCATCATAAATTTACTCTTGTAAGCCCAAGCTTTGTAATGTGCATTTCTTCTACTATGGTAATATCTTTTTTATTTTTTAATTCTTCGCTGTTTAAGATTTCTTCCATGGTATAGGTTTCCCGTTTATATCCGTTTCTTTTTGCCCCGTCTTTTTCATCCTTCCAGACATACAGGTGAAATTTCACTTTCATTTCTTTATATATCTGATAGGACATATCCGTTTCCTTCATATAAAAAATATGGTCTTCGATTCTGGTATCTCCTGCAACTTCTTTTAAGATAAAACGGCTGATGAGAGTTTTTAATTTAAACGGAATCTCATCCAGTGTCATCAATTCATCATAGCTGTATTTTGCACCAATATATAAATTCGTCAAATCATGCATTACATATTTATAATCTTTATTTTCCATGTATTTTTATATCTTCTCCTTGGATTTTAAATCAATATCATAAAAGATTTTTCTTGTGGGTAACTTTTATTTACTTTCAAAAACTCTCTCCTAAAGAATCTGTAAAATATTCAATCTTATTCCCACTGAAACGAATTGCCTCTTCAATTTCTTCCGGTTCCATCCCTGTTTCTGCCGCCAGTTCCTCTACGGTGATTTTTCTCTGCAAAGACTCAGCCAGTTCTTTTGCCATATCCAGAATATGATTTACTTTTTCCACTATCTGTCGGTCAGCTTTTCCGGCTTTAGTGTTTTCTGCGATATATTCTTCCATGGCATCCATAATCATTTTTCCAAGCATGCCATCCACTTCCTCCGGTTCTTCCAGACAGCCCAACATTTCCACTCCGGCTGCCAGTGCCACATTTCCTTCTCCGATTAAATCCTCCAAAAGCACCCCTTGTCCGCTGTACAATTTTGCAATATCCACTACCTGCGGTAAAAAAGCATTCATAATCTTTAATTTGCCTTCACTTTCTCCCGCCATGGCTGCCATGGAATAGGCTCTTTTCTCTCCATCGGAAAGCTCCGGCAATTCTAAAAGGGAGTTTAAATATTCTGCCAGATAATCCTTTTCTTCCCGGCTTAACTGTTCCTCCACATCTACCGGTTCTCCAATTCCGATGTTTTTACTTTTTAAATACGCATATACCGGTTCTAACTGCTCCTTTGTAATCTCAATTTCGGCAAAGGTTTCTTCTATCTGTTCTTTTCTTAAAACGTTTCCCTGTTCTTTTGCCAGTTTTCTGATTTCTTCTATCTTTTTTGCAAATACGACTTCCCTTTTCATACTTTACTTTTCACAGTTTCTTTCCTGCCTGCTTTCCTTTCGCTTTTCTATTCCTGTGCTCTGAATCTGTCTGAATTGATTCAAAGTTTCCACACTTCCAGCTTCCTACTGGATTTTTACATGCTCATGGGTAAATAAATGTTCCTGACAATATTCATAATTTCCATCACATTTGGAACAAAATCTGAATTCCAGTTCCGGATTGGAGTCTTCTGTTCTTCCGCAGATTGCACATTTATGTTTTGTAATTTTCTTCATTTTCTTGACTTCATGCTGATATACCTTTTGCTTATATACCTGCTTTGGCGAAGTAAATTTTCTGTTTCTGGAATACAGAAAGAAAAGTATAAAATTAAGCAGGGATGCCAGTATAATAATCTTTCCTACCAGATTGGTGCTTACCGCTTCCATTATCAGCATAAACGCATATAAGATTCCCAGCCATTTCACTTTCATGGGGATGGGGAACACAATCAAAATCATTACAATCTGTAAATCGGGAAACGTAGCCGCATATGCCAGCAAAATAGACATATTAATGTAATAAGTGCTTACAAATGCTCCGATTCCCAGTGCATGAATCCCATAACCGAAATAATAAATTCCATAAGCTAAAAAAGCTCCTAAAATGGTAAACAGCATACCCGAAAAAATATACAGGTTAAAACGATATGCTCCCCAGGTTCTTTCCATATTGTTTCCGATGGAATAGTAAAAATACAGCATAATCAGTGTAAAGAAGATGTTGCTGGAGGATGGCGGCACAACAATCCATGTTACCAGTCTCCATATCTGTCCCTGCAGTACCAGTGCCGGCTCTAACGTCAGATAATTAAAAAAGTTCGCATTAACCATCTGAATAATATAGCCAAAAGCATAACAGAGTATCAAATACAGGGTTAAATTCTGAATTGCATATTTTCCTAATTTCCGTTCCAGCTTATCCATTAAATTTTGTTTCATCATTTCCTCCAAGTTTAAGATATTTCTTTTCTTTATTTTAATCCAATGCACTGTCCCATAGCTGTTTCTGATTTACATACTGCTCATTCAGCCATTTTACTGCATCTTCTTTCCCCTCAATTGTCAGAGCAAATTTTTTCTTTTGTTTCTTTGTCTCTGCTGTTTTCAGATAATTATAAGGCTCCGGCCAAATCACCACCTCCATTTCTTCTCCTGCCTTTGCAAGACGGTAACGCATTCCTTTATAGCTTCCCGTAAAATCTTCTTTCTTTATATATTGGACAGAGATTGTCGCTGAATCTATCATTGCCTGCCTCCATTGATTACAAAGTAACTGTTATTCTAAATTTTACAATAAGGGTAAAAAGATTGCAACCGCGATTTGTATATGATAAGATATATTGATATGAAAATGTTGCAAAATATGCAGCAACAATAACAGAGGTGACAAAATGCCAATTAAAATTCAAAGTGATTTGCCTGCAAAAAATATTCTGGAAAATGAAAACATCTTTGTCATGGATGAATATCGTGCCCTCCATCAGGATGTAAGACCTTTGCAGATTCTTATTT
>CAZDAT010000181.1:0-3318 GCA_964503695.1 uncultured Lachnospiraceae bacterium | reverse complement strand
ATTTTGTTTATGTAAACGGAGGAGAAGATTCAATTCATCCGACGGAAGATATTTCACGTCTTTCAAAAGCGAAAGCGGAAAAGTGGATTGAGGAGCATAATTGAGAGGGCTTTTCTTTCGGACATAATATAGTGTTATATTGCTGTTTTTATGTTTATTAAAGCCATTATGTTATAGGAATTCCGCTCGTTTCGACGAGCGTTTTCCGTACTTTTCTAACGAAAGAAAAGTACCCAAAGTTCTCCACTCAGACGCCGTGGGGGCTTTTGGTACTTCTTTTTATTTTTTAGAGAAAGATTATATCTTTACTTCTCAAGTGGAGTGAAGATTTTTTCGCGCTGCGCGCATGTATTGATAACTGTTATCTCATATTTGGTCAAGAATGACATTTTAAATCGTTATGTTAGGCATAATTAAAATAAACCTAAGTGTTTTTTGCTAACATAGCGGTTAGGTTTAATGCACAAACAAAATAAGCAAACCTAACATTTTCACTCAAATACAACATAATGGCTTTCAATACATGCGCGCAGCGCGAAAAAAATCTCTAACCTACTTGAGAATGAAACAAATAAATTTATATAACAATTCAGAGAAGAACAAAAAAGCCTCCGCGGCTTGAGCGGAGATTTTTTGCAACTTTCTATCGGGACAAAAGTACGGAAACCGTCCACCGCAGTGGACGGAATTCCTTTTACGTAATGTTTTAATAAACATAAAACCAGCAAAATAACTCAAAGAATTCACATACCACTCGGCGAATAACGAAATAAGAAAATCTAAAGAAATATTCCCGAAATGCGAGTTCTTTTGCCCAACGTTCTCCGAAAGAAAAGTAGGTCGGAGAAAGAAAAGTAGTGAGGAAAGCCTTGTGACTTACTTCATCATAAGCTCACAGACTAAATTTCCAAACTCCGACGGATTTTCCACTGAAAGTCCGCTTATCAGGCGCGCGTTTGCGTACAGTATCTTGCTGTAGCACTTAAGTAAATCTTTGTCATTTTCGTACAATTGCGAAAGTTTTTTCGCTATCGCATGGTTTTTGTTTATCTCAAGCACAAGTTGCGCTTTAATGCTGTTTTCGTCAGAGCCTGGCATTTTTTCGAGCGCCTTTTCCATGCCCACGGAAATTTCGCCCTCACTCGAAAGGCATACGGGATGGTTTGCTAAAGATGCGGTAAAGCGAACAGATGAAAGATTTTCTCCAATGCTTTCCTTTATGAAATCAAGCATTTCCTTTGAATCCGCGTTCTCCTTTTCAAGCTCTTTTTTTTCGTCCTCGCTTGCAAGGTCGAGTTTATCTGTACAAACGTTGGAAAATTCTTTTTCGGAGTATTTGCCCAAAACGCGAAGTGCGAATTCGTCTACATCTTCCGTAAGGTACAAAACCTCATATCCGTGTGCAAGAACGGACTCCGCCTGAGGTAAAAGCTTGATTTTCTCAATGCTCTCGCCCGACGCGTAATAAATTTTTGTCTGTTCTTCTTTCATTCGCGAAACATATTCTGCGAGAGTTGCATATTTATCCTCAAGGGAAGACTTGAACATTATAAGGTCGCAAAGCACGTCCTTGTGCATGCCGTAATCGCTGTACACACCCCATTTAAGCTGTGTGCCGAACGCATCGTAAAACTTTTCGTAATCCTTGCGGGATTCTTTTTGCATTTTTGCAAGCTCGTTTGCGATTTTCTTCTCAAGCGCCTTTGCGATAACCTTGAGCTGTCTATCTTGCTGGAGCATTTCACGCGAAATGTTTAACGATAAGTCCTGAGAATCCACAAGTCCTCTTACAAAACTGAAATAGTCAGGAAGCAAATCCTTGCATTTTTCCATTATCAGCACACCGCTAGAGTAAAGCTGAAGACCCTTTTCATAGTCGCGACTGTAATAGTTAAACGGTGTGTGAGAAGGAACGAACAAAAGCGCTTCATAGTTTGAATTACCCTCTGCCTTTTGGCGTATTACCCTTATCGGTTTTTCATAATCGTAATATTTTTCTCTGTAAAATTCGTCGTATTCCTCGTCTTTTACTTCGTTTTTGGGCTTTTTCCAAATCGGAACCATGCTGTTTAAAGTTTCGTCAACCGTCACGGTTTCATATTCGTTCTCTGCTCCCTCTTTGGGCTTTGATTGTTCGCAGAACATTTTTATCGGGTATCTGATATAGTCGCTGTACTTCTTGACAAGACTTCTGAGAGTATACTGCTCAAGATACGTCGAATATTTTTCATCATCGGTATCGTCTTTTATGTGAAGGGTTATGACAGTGCCTGCATCTTCCTTTGACGAGGGGGACACGGTGTATCCGTCAGCGCCACTCGACTCCCACAGGTACGCTTCCTCTGCGCCAAAAGCTTTGCTTTCAACCTTTATATTGTCTGCAACCATAAACGCAGAATAAAAACCTACACCAAACTGTCCGATAATGTCTATTTTGTCAAGGTTTTTCTTTTCCTTGTCGTTTTTGAAATCAAACGAACCGCTCTTTGCGATAGTGCCAAGGTTGTTTTCAAGCTCTTCCCTTGTCATACCGCAACCGTTATCGGAAATAACAAGAAGTCTGTTTTCCTTGTCTGTTGATAGTCTTATTTCGTAGTCGGAATGAGAAAGCCCAACTCCGCTGTCGGTGAGCGAGCGGAAATAGAGCTTGTCTATCGCGTCACTCGCGTTTGAAATAAGCTCACGAAGAAAAATTTCCTTGTTGGTATAAATGGAATTTACCATCATATCAAGGAGTTTTTTTGATTCTGTTTTAAACTGTTTTTTTGCCATAATTCTGTTACCTCTTTTTCTCAAAAAGTGAACTTTTTACATTTGTTACTTATTATTATATCCCCATCGGAGTTTTTTTCAAGCATGCGCAATCAAATGTAACAGAGTTTTTACATGAAAATGAAACTTTTGCCGTCACTTTGAGAAAAAGTTTATTTAAAGTACCCCAAGTTCAAAAGAACTTGCATTTCGGGACTATTTTTTTGGATTTAATTGGAATGTTAGGTTCCCGATTGGTATGTAAATTCTTTGAGTTGTTTTGCTGGTTTTATGTTTGTTTAAACCATTATGTAGTAGGAATTCCGCGCGCCTCTACGCGCGTTTACCGTACTTTTGTCCCGATACAAAAGTACCAAAAAATCTCCGCTCGCGCGGAGGCTTTTTTGTTCTTGCTAATTAAACAGAACCTCTATGTTAGTAAAAAACACTTAAGTTTATTTTAATTATGCCCAACATAACGATTTAAAATGTCATTTTTGCCCAAAAACAACACAGTTATCAATACATGCGCGTAGCGCGAAAAAGCTTGATTTTACTCGTGAACTT
>CAZDAT010000180.1:0-3350 GCA_964503695.1 uncultured Lachnospiraceae bacterium | reverse complement strand
GGGATGTGGTCATCACCGTGGGCAGCGGCAACGTCTATGCCCAAACCCGGAAGCTACTCTAACCCCGCCGAAAAACTTAAACACAAAAAGCACCCACTGAGGTGCTTTTTTCGTGGGAAAACTGACAGGGGGGCGGCGGGAAAGGCGTAGCCTTTCGCCGCCGCCCCTCGTCTGTACTAAAACCCAATCTGACGGTTAATGATGCTGCCGTCTATAGCGTTGAGGGTTAGCATGGAAGTAGCCCCACCACGAGCATCAAACATATGCTCATTGTTTTCATCCAACTTAGCCCAGCCGCTTCCTTCCTGAGATGCATATCCTCCATAGTAATACCCGAAAAAGTCCCACACGGGAATGGTGCTATAGCCACCACCTGCCCGCTTCACCGGCATATATCCTAGCCGAATGTCGTTAATAATAATGCGGTAATAAATCTCCGCACCAATATCCCACCCCGGGTAAAGGATATATTCAAAGGCTTTTCTTGCTTTCTCCTGCACAGTTTCAAAGGGTAACAGCTGTACGTTTTCATTTTCTATCACATCCATTTTCTTGGGGCCAGACCAGATAAAGAAGTCACACCCGTAGGAATAGAATACAAATCTGACAAACTCTTCGCTGAAAATTGAAGCATAGGCAACCTCCCCTGCATTGTCCTGCAACGTGCTTGTGTCATCCACGTAAGTAATCTGTGCATCCCCTACCTTTCTGGTGCAATATACAAATGTCCCGTCAGCGTATACTTTCTTGTCCTGAAAAACCCTGTCCACCGTATATTCATCATCAAGCCCGAGATAGTGGAGCAGCTTTTCTCCAGCACCACGTACTGCTTCAAAGTCGTTTATGTCAGGAGTGAGCACTTCCCCATTTACAGCCCACCCCCCGTTATTTACTATCGTAATCTTCATGGTGGTGTCGTCTTTTTCGCTTTCGGGTGCGGTATTCAGCTCAATCAGCCCCAGCTTGCTGTTGGTCTTTTCATCTATAGGTTCAAAACGAGCCATCCAGGAATCATCTTCCGAATGGATATAGTCGGACACTCGTTCTGCCACTTCGGGAGTAGCATTTTCCATCTGTTGAAGCTGCTTTGTTAAGTCCTGCAAATGTGCCTGTGCTTCCGCAATGTACTCTTCCCGCTCCTCCTCAGTAAACTCCGGGTGGTTTCTGTCTATGTTTTCAATGGCCTTTGTTTCTATCTCCATTTCATATTCCAACTCCTCTTTGGACATTTCTCCCGCTTTTATTTGCAGACGGGCGTTGGGATAGAGCTTATTAATTACGTTGTTCAGTTTTTCACTGTCAAAGTCTACCGACTCCATGGCGTAAATGGGGAAAACATTGGTATCCGGTACGGTGATGTCCGCTTCGATTTCCACTTTCAGATCTTCCCGTAAATCCAGCTTTTCCTCCCAACGTTTCGGAGCCTCAATACTCGTTTTCCCTTCTTCGACAGGAGCGGGCTCCAACCACTTTTGCTCATTTTTCTCCCCTTTTTGATGCACAATTTCCTCCTCGGGGGTAGGTTGGCAGGCGGTTGCTGTGAAAAAGCAGATAACAGTTAGCAGCAAGACAATTGCTTTCTTAATTATGTTCATAGTTCTCTCCTCTATAATTGTGGGGTGCGAATGTAAACATTCACACCCCGTCGCTGATAAGTCAGTTACTCATAGTATACCACATAAGAACCGCTGTTCTTTTGGGCTGACCAGTTGCCATTGCTAACTTTCATACGCACAGTATCCACTATGGTATTAGAAGCCCCAGCCACGCTTTTTTTCACCCAAATGTAACCATCTGTTTTGTTAGAGTTTTTTCTGTCCATGGAATCGAATAAATCTCCCCATGTAGTAGCACCGACAATTCCATCAGCGGTTCTGCCGTTGCTTTTCTGGAACAGCTTAATCACTTCGTCTGTGGTAGTACCGATAGCACCGTCACAGCCTCCATTTTCATCAATCTTGCGACAGTACGTTACATTCTGCGCACGCAGACACCGCTGCACAGCATAATTGGCACTGCGCCTTCTGTCTTTTTTGCAGACTGGAAAATCTTTCCAGTCGTTTTCCAAAGGATTCCAGTCAGACTCCGATACTTCAGCATAGGTAGCTGCAATAGCAGAGAAAACCAACACAAACACCAGAAAAAACGCTATCTTCTTTTTAATAGACATAGTTGTCTCCTTTCACTTTTCAGTTTTTCATTGCGTTTTGGATTCGTTTGTGCTAAAATTGATTGTCCTTGTGAAATTGCTGCCCAATGGGCAGGGAGCCGTCAAACTCATTTTACAAGGACATTTTTATTTTGCAATCATATATCCCATCACCTCACAATTCACTGTCACTGTCTCAATGGAGTTCATACACGGCGATGCCGTGGCAACGGGGGTGGAAAAGTGAGCTTGTGTTTCTCAACTCTTCTGTGAGTATTATATCATTAGTACTTGGCGAGTGCAAGTACCGAGATGTAAAATAGTTGTAAAATCTCTATGCTGTTCTGCTAAGAGAAAGGCTGCGCCTTTCGCCGCCGCCCCCTGCTTCTTCTCAATCCGCCTTACTCTCCGGCGGTTACATACAAAATATCGCTGATGACCCGACCGCCGGAATCGGGGCGGTTGTACACTTCCCCCGCCCAGCATAGCACGGCGGACTTGCCCCCATCCAGATTGTAGGCCACCTTAAAGCCCAAATCGTAGCTGAGCTGCGCCAAATCGAACATGGTCAGCCCCAGAGAATACCCGGACTGGCGGCCATCCACCATGACAATGGCATAGTGCCCCGGCTCATAGTACCCCAGCACGCACCGGGGGTTCCGGTCCTTAATCTGGCAGTTGGGAAACTCCGTCCGAGGATTTCCGGCATCGTCCAGTAGCCCCGGACCAAAGGTCCATACCTGCCAGGGATCCTGCTCGATGATGTTGTCCACATCGTATTCCTCCGGGGTGAAGGTGCGCATAGTGCCGTCCCGGTACAACACGCAGATGTCAAACTTCCCCTTGGTCTTGCGGTACAACTCCCCGTTGCGAATGACCAAACCCATATTGCGGGTGTAATAATCCCCGGATACGGCGAACAGAGCGTTGACCCGGTCGCTCATCTTCTTTACAGAGGTTTCCCCATACTTGGCCGTAAATCCCCTGGTGCTGGCAGCCTCCGTTCGCAGCCGGGTCACATCCTGCACATAGATATCCACTACATGATAGGTGATGTAGTCAGTGTAAGTCTCCTTGTCCTCCACCGTGCGAATGGTAATGGCCAGCTCTTCCTCTGCATACTTCTCCGGCTCCGTTACCGGACCATCATAGGAGAATCCGTCATACCGTCCCCCCAGAAGCCCCACAGGGGTGGGTGCCG
>CAZDAT010000179.1:0-3353 GCA_964503695.1 uncultured Lachnospiraceae bacterium | reverse complement strand
AAGGAAAGCGAATATGTAACCGCGGCAAGAGCCCTTGGAGTAAGCAGTGGTAAAATCATAAAGAAGCATTTACTGACGAACTGTATCGGTACTTTGATTGTAACAACAACCCTTCAGATTCCTTCTTCTATTTTTACGGAAAGCTTTTTAAGCTTTCTTGGTATGGGGGTTAATGTACCGCTTCCGTCTTTGGGAAGTCTGGCAAGTGATGCCATTAATGGTATGAATACAAATCCGCATTTATTGTTTATTCCGGCGATTGTTATCAGTTTGATTATTTTAAGCTTCAATCTGCTGGGAGACGGGCTGAGAGACGCATTTGACCCGAAACTTAAAAATTAGGCAGGATTGAGGAAGCTTCCTTATCGTGAAGCAGTCCGCAATCACTTTTGAAACCCTGAACAAAATAAGGAAAGGCAGAGGAATCATGGGAGAATATCTTGTTGATATAAAAAATGAAAAACTATCCTTCTTCACCCCCGCCGGAGAAGTTAAGGCACTGAATGATGTGACCATTCATTTAAAAGAAGGAGAAGTTTTAGGAATTGTAGGAGAAAGTGGTTCCGGTAAATCGGTAACAGCCTACAGTCTGATGGGGCTTACCGCATATCCCGGTAAATTATTAGGCGGTTCTTTAGAGTTTAATGGTCATCATGTGGAAGACATGACGGAAAAGGAACTAAGAAAAATGAGGGGAAATGAAGTCTCCATTATTTTTCAGGATCCGATGACCAGTCTGAATCCGGTATATACCGTAGGAAACCAGATAGAAGAGGTTATCCGGCTTCATACAGATAAAAACAGAAAACAGGCAAAGGAAAGAGCAAGAGAGTTACTGGAGTTAGTCGGAATCAATGAACCGGAGAAGCGTCTGAAGCAATATCCGCATGAGCTTTCCGGCGGTATGCGGCAGCGTGTCATGATTGCCATTGCACTGGCATGTGAACCGAAGCTTCTGATTGCAGATGAACCTACCACAGCCCTGGATGTTACCATTCAGGCACAGATACTAGAGCTGATGACAGAGTTAAAGGATAAGCTTGGGATGGCAATTATCATGATTACCCACGACCTTGGTGTGGTGGCAAGTATGTGTGACAAGATTGCGGTAATGTATGCAGGAAGAATTGTAGAATATGGAGAAACAGATGATATTTTTTATCATCCCAAGCATATGTATACAAAGGGGCTGATTCGTTCCATGCCTCGTCTGGATACCACAGAGCATGAAAGACTGGTGCCTATTGAGGGAACTCCGGTGGATATGTTAAATCCTCCGGCGGGCTGTCCTTTTGCACCACGCTGTGAAAAGGCCATGAAGATTTGTCTGCATAAGATGCCGCCTGAAACAGCTCTGGAGGGCTGTCATTATACCAAGTGCTGGCTGGTTCAAAAAGAAGAATATGAAGCACAGGCAAGGGAGGGGAAAGCATAAAAATGAGTGAAAAATTAGTACAGGTTGAACATCTGCGTCAATACTTTCCGGCAGGCGGTTTTGGAAAAAAGAAAAAATACGTGCAGGCGGTAGATGATGTATCCTTTTATATTAACCGGGGAGAAACCCTGGGACTGGTTGGAGAATCCGGCTGTGGAAAGACAACCACGGGAAGAAGTATGTTGCGTTTATATGAACCCACAGGGGGGCGTTTTGTTTTTGATGATGAAGTAATCTTCGACGTTGAAAAAAATATACGTGCGGATATGCTTCCTTACCGGAAAAGAATGCAGATTGTATTTCAGGACCCTTATGCCAGCCTTGACCCCCGTATGACGGTTGGTGACATTGTGGGAGAAGCTATTGATACACATAAACTGGCGGAAAATAAGCAGCAGCGTTATGAAATCATTATAGAGATGTTACGAAGGGTAGGGTTAAACTCGGAACATGCAAACCGTTATCCCCACGAATTTTCCGGCGGACAGCGGCAAAGGGTAGGAATTGCAAGGGCACTGGCAGTAAATCCTGAATTTATCGTATGTGATGAACCTATCTCAGCACTGGATGTTTCCATTCAGGCACAGGTAATCAATATGTTTGAAGAATTGCAACAGGAGCTTGGACTGACCTATTTGTTCATTGCCCATGACCTTTCTGTGGTAAAGCATATTTCCAACAGAATCGGAGTTATGTATCTGGGACGTATGGTAGAACTGGCAGACAGCTATGAGCTGACCTTTAATCCACTGCATCCTTATACCAAGAGTCTGATTTCGGCGATTCCGATTGCAGACCCGAAGATTGCAAGGGAAAGCAAACGTATTATTCTGGAGGGAGATGTACCAAGTCCTTTGAACCCGCCCAGCGGATGCCGTTTCCGTACAAGATGCCCTTATGCGGATGAAACCTGTGCCGCGAAAGCACCGGAATGGAAAGAAGTGTCAACGGGACATTTTTGTGCATGTCACCATCTGGATAAATGTAATTAAAAATTTTTGTTACTTTGGTAAACACAGACAGGCAAAATGTCTGTCCTGTTTATAATATTTTTTCATAAAAATGAGGAGGAAAAAAACTATGAAAAAAAGAATTTTAGCTCTTTTTATGGCAGTGTCCATGGTAGTTGGTCTTAGTGCCTGTGGTTCAGGAAATGATGCAGACAAGACCGCAGAGAGCACAGACAAAACTGCAGTCACAGAAAACACGGGAAGCGAAAAAATCCTTTCCGTACAAATCGGACCGGATCCGGAAACCATTGACCCGGCATTAAACTCTGCTTCTGACGGCGGTTGTATGATTTTACATTCTTTTGAATGCCTTTTAACGGTAGATGAAAGCGGTGCACTGGCTCCCGGTCAGGCAGAAACCTGGGAAACTTCAGAAGATGGTATGGTCTGGACATTCCATTTAAGAGAAGGCTTGAAATGGTCAGACGGAAGTGACTTAACAGCGAATGATTTTGTATATAGCTGGAAACGTGTCTGCGACCCCATGACAGCAGCTCCTTATGCAGAAACCGTATTAGGTATGGTAGACGGCTATGAAGAAGCTATTGAAGGAAATACAGATGCTTTAAATGTAGTAGCAGAGGATGATTTGACCTTAGTGGTTACCCTGGCAAATCCCTGTCCTTACTTTGGTTCTCTGGCAGCTTTTGCTACCCTGTCTCCGGTACAGCAGGCAACTGTAGAAGCAAATGGTGATGCATGGGCAGTTTCTCCGGAAACTTATGTATCCAATGGTTCTTTCTATGTAACAGAATGGGTACCTGGCTCACATATCATGATGAGCAAAAACCCGAACTACTGGAATGCAGATGCCATTAAATTAGACAAAATTAAATTTAATTTAATGGAAGATTCCAATGCGGCTTACAGTGCATACCAGACAGGCGAAGTAGCATTAATCAAAGACG
>CAZDAT010000178.1:0-3357 GCA_964503695.1 uncultured Lachnospiraceae bacterium | reverse complement strand
AAACCGGAGAAGAAATGTTTCAATTTGCCCGTAAAACTCAAAAACACATTTTAAAACAGCATAAACTGGCTTTTGAAGAAATTGCCGGGAATTTATCCAAAGAGGAAGATGTTATATTTGCCATGGCTGCGGAGGAACATATAATCAATCATACCTCAGGTTCATGGCATACAGGTGTTGCTGTCACAAACAAAAGGGTAATTTTGTGTGGCGAAACCATGCGTGGTATGCTTTTTCCCGACTACACAACAGATTTTATTAACCGAAGTGACATTGCTGATATTTCCTTAAACACCTGCGGTCTGTCACCCGATATTGTAATTTCATCTCATACATTAACGGTTCAGCTGAAAGGTGAAAAAATGTCTGATTTACTTCCTGCTTTAAAACAATCATTATATTAAAATCTTTGTGCTGTCAGTAACGTTTCAGCTCACAGCATTTCATTACTGATTTTTTATAAAAATGGCATTATGTACAAATAAAACAATTTGCTCAAAGAAAATCTGAAAGTCATGTTTGTACATAATGCCAAATCCCGGCAAAATATATTCTTACTCTACCATATTTATGGTATACGGAATCTCTGGCAGTGTTTTAAAACCATAAAATTTTCCTGCATTTTCTCCTAAAAACATTTCTTTGTCTTTTTCACTTAAAGCTTCAGATTTTGTAATAAAATCCTGTGACATCCGATATGTGATGGCTGTCATGGTTCTTGGATAATCACTGCCCCACATAAGCTTTTCCATGCCGCAAATGGACTTTGCTTCCAGAATGGCATCGATGGCAGAGGGATAGGGATAAAATTCTTTATGAAACAGCCATGTAATACCGCCACTTTCCACGTATACATTTTCATTACGTGCCAAAGCAATCTGCTTCTGCCAGCCTTCTTTGGTTACCATTCCAAAATGACCGATGGCGATTCTGAGATTGTGACATTCTTTAACCAGCTTCTGCAGTTCTTCCACCTGTGCATCACCATCCGCCATATCGACAGAAAGAAACATACCTCTTTCTTCCACTTCATGAAACAGCTTTGAGAGTTGCCCCAGACGAACCTTTGTCAGTCTTCCGCCACAAATTTTTATGCCGTCAAAGCCATCCAGTCTGTAATCATCATTTTCCTCATACAGACTGCAAATCCGAAGTCTGTCAGGGTATTTTTTCTTGCATTCCAGCAAATATGCATCCTGATTTCCATCAATATATTCCTGTGTAATCACCGCTCCCTGTACTCTTGCATAGTCCATGTTGGCAATAAGGCGTTCCACCGTATTTTCACCATCTGTCATATAAGGCGGCAGCATCTGGCGGATGTTTCCGCCAAAATCACTTTTTCCGCCTCCGATATCAACCACAGGTTTTCCGTTTACTCTCCCCTGCTGTTTTTTCCATAAATGTACGTGTGCATCTATTATCATATTTCTTTTTCTCTCTTATTTAAATTCATTTTGGTTAAAATGTTTTTTCATGCTTTCAGAACCCCTGATATTATTCCATTTCTATCAGAACTTTTTTCAGACTGCCATCATTATGCACCAGGGCTTCAAAGGCTTTGTGGGCATCCTCCATGGAGTAAACCGCACTTACCATTTTCAGAACATCTACCTTACCGCCTGCAACCAATTTGATTAATGCTTTAAAATCCTTTGTATAAGCATTCCTGCTGCCAAATACATTTAATTCTTTTTTTAGGAGAACGGAATGAAGAAAGGTTGTCTCTTTTTTTCCATTACCGATTAAAATAATATTTCCAGCAAAAGCAACCGCATCAATGCAGTTTAAAAAGGTGGTGGAAAGTCCGCAGGCTTCCACGCAGACATCAAAGCCTTTTCCTCCGGTAATCTCTTCCATGGCTTTCATTAAGTCTTTTTTCGACACATCAATAACACCATCCGCTCCATATTCCAGAGCCGTTTCCAGACGACCTGCCAGCATATCCGATACATAGACCGTTGCCCCGCGAAGCTTGGCACTGATAAGGGCAAACAGCCCTATGGGACCTGCTCCCACAATCAAAACCTTATCCGTAGGCTCAATATGTGCTCTTGACAGGGCATGGTAACTGATGGAAAAGGGTTCAATCAGGGCAAGCTCTTTTGCGGAAAGCCCCATGCCCGGAATGATTCTTTCGATTGGCATGGCAACATATTCGCAAAAACTACCATCTCTCTGAACTCCCATGGTCTGATTATCCGTACAGCAGTTCACAAATCCCCTTTCGCAGGAATAACAGGCGCCACAGTTAAAATAGGGATTTGCCGTTACAATATCACCGGCCTTCAGTCCGTATTTATTTTCCTCTATTTCCACAATTTCCGCACTAAATTCGTGTCCGGGGATTCTTGGATAAGTGGTAAAAGGCTGGTTTCCCGTATAACTTGCCACATCGGCTCCGCAGATACCACAGTATTTTATTTTAAGTAAAGCTTCCCCCGGCTGTACTTTCGGCATGGGGGTATCGGTTACTCTGATTTCACCGGGTTTTTCAATTAAAATGGTTTTCATATCATCTGCCTCTTTCTTATTTTTATGTCCTTATCTGGTATAATCTATATACTTTTCGTTCCACACAACCGCCGTTTTTAAAGGTGCTCCTTTGCAATAAATCTTATTTTCATAGGCAGCAATGGGGTCTTTGATAAATTCCTCTTTGTCTATCAGCTCCACAATTTCGTCATAATGACTTTGTGCCAGAATCTCAATGGCTTTTTCCATATGCACCTGACGGAAGTTAATGGAAGAAAGTATCAGCTGGTTTTTAAAACCAAAGGGCATGGTATCAAAAGAAACCTCCGGTCCCAGGGAAAAACTGTTGTAAATGCCATTACACCCTAACACTCCATATTGAAATGCGATTTCATGTTCTACATTGCTTCCGCTGGTTCCAAGAAAAGTAGTTGCGGTACCGCCCAATTTCCTGCAAATTGCATCTGCAAGCTCTTCTTTCGTGTCAAAATCACTTTTTACATACTCTGCCTTTGCCTGCTTTAGGGCAAAGGAAACCTTCGGGCTGTCCTCTTCACTTCTTGCCACAAATACAATTTTTGCATCCGGATAATTTTTACGAATCAAATCCCCGATAAACATACCTGTAGTACCAAGTCCGAAAATTACGGTTCGGTCAAAGATATGTTCTTTTGCCAGCTTTCTTGCTTCTTCTTCACTACATTTATGCTTTGCCATTTCTACGCGGAAATTATGGGCACTTCCCAAGTCTTCCATTCGTTCCAGCTGAAAAACCATACAGCCGTAAGGATCAGGGAAAACCATTTTCTTGGCAAAAGACAGTGCCAGCTTACCATCCTTTACAAATCCATCCGGAATGGGAAGAAGCATATCCGGGTTGTA
>CAZDAT010000177.1:0-3359 GCA_964503695.1 uncultured Lachnospiraceae bacterium | reverse complement strand
ATTTAAAAGCTGACAGCGGTAAGCTATCAAAAGTCATTAGATTTAATTCAGGTAATAAGGTTGAAATACCTATCAATCGTGACGGATCGGTTCGCTGGTTTGACGATAACAAACTGATTAAGAAAGCAACGAACTGAAGTATTTAATAGGTCTAATATTTAAAAATCATAGGTGGTTGGCGACACCTAATGATTGATAGATTGGTGGTTTGTGATGAGCGAGCCACCTAATTCCAAAGAAGAAAAGTGAGGTAAGAAATATGCACATTTTAGCGTTTATATTGATGTTTATTGTTGGCTCAATCGGTGCAGCCAGTAAAGGTGATTGGTCTGGAATAGAAGCCATAGGAAAGTTCGTTTTATTTGTAGTGCTATTTTTCATAATGGCATATCTGATTTTAAACCCAGCGTTGCTGGTTATTGCAATTATAATACTTGTGCTGGTTGTAATTGCTTGTAGCAGTAAATAAAAACACGCTTGACTGTGTACCCACATTATGGTATAATTTTAATGAAGGTGAGGTGCATAGTCAAGTGGCAAAAGAAAATAAGGTATCGGTAGCAGAATACCACAAGCAATTAAAAGATATGAAAATTCGCTTTCCTAAAGAAAATGCAGAAGTCGGTATTCCGGACTATGCAGAAATAATAAAAACGCAAGCAAGCAAAACTGGTAAGAAGTCAGCTAATGAATATATACTTGATTTAATTCAGGAAGATATAAGGAAGAATCCTGAAGGACTTCATCAGCCGGACTTTGAAATAACAAGAGATATGAGAGAAATAAATAAATTGAAACCAAGTGAAAATTGATATATAATAAGGTTTGTACCTACTTAATGTAGGTTTGTTGTTTGTGAGGTTGCTGGTTCTCCGGCAACTTCTTTTTTGTTCCAATATTTTTGAAAATTAAATTTCAAAACAAACAATAATATCAAATTGATCCGCAGTGTCCCGCTGCCATTAAAAAAGGACTCTTTACAGAAGTCCTCTATCTTTTAACAGCTTATCAAGTGTAGGTCGGCTCACTTTTAAACCCTCCGCAAACTGTTTTTTATTGATTTCTCTATGATTATACTGGGCGTATAATTTATCAAATAATGTAGAATCAATTTTTTTTACTTGTCCACCTTTATATACACCTTTTTCCTTCGCTACTGCTATACCTTCTCTTTGTCTTTCCAGTAGATTAGTTCGCTCAAATTCTGCGATAGCTCCTATCATAGTAAGCATAAGTTTTCCTGAAGGTGTGCTGGTATTGATGTTCTCTTTATTACTAACAAGATGAACTTTTTTTCTTTCCAATTCTTCCACTATATCAAGTAAATCTTTTGTACTTCGTGCCAGTCGTGAGAAGTCGTGAATATAGATTGTATCTCCCTCTCTTACATATTCAAGCATGGCTTTTAGTTCCGGTCTGTTAGTGTCTTTGCCCGATACTTTTTCAGTAAACCATTTATCAATGTTATGTTTCTTTAAGGCTTCCAACTGTCTATCTTCGTTCTGTTCAACTGTTGATACTCTAACATATGCGACATTCATATAAAGCACCTCTCTTTCTTATGTGTACCCTCATTATAACAAAATGTAAAATGTAAGTCAAAGACTTTGTTTACAATATGTAAAATAAATCATTTTAGAACTTTGTTTTTACAAATATCAAGGGAAAAACATTGTTAATTCAGACTATACCCTATTTTTACATTTAAAATCTATTATCGAACCACATATCGACGATAATTCCAGTACAAAATCAAAACATACTAAAACAATAGGAAATATAAGGGATTTTTAAAAATTAGTCCTTCTGCCATGTTGCCGATAATCTTTTAAAAATCATGTATTTCAAGCAAAAAATTAGTATCGAAAAATCCCAAGAAAATCAAGCAAATTTGAAAATTTATATTCAAAAATGTATTTTTATATTTTCAATCAATAAAAGCTATTTTTATTAGGAAAATCAATAGTTTTATGATTTTATCATTAAAAAAATGGTTATCGAGATATAAAATCGTTTTATACATAGACTACTGCTGCAATACAAAAAAAAGAGTGCGGACTTCTCCAAGCACTCCATAAAATTATTCAGTAATACAACAAAAATCAATCCAGTTTAAATCCTGAAATACCTCTGCCACTACTTTACCATACTCCCCACATTCTAATTCCGGCTCATTATCAAGAATATTTCCTATGAGATTATCGACTTCAATTAACTTTGTTTTTAATTCATCTAACAACTGATCCATATTGGCTTTCCTTCTTTCTCTGCTCTAATAGTCTTTCAATCTCTGCTTTCTTCCATTTCAGCTTGATTACTTCGTGCTGTTCTTTATTTCTCTTTTTCGCTAAAATATTGTATATAAATTCCTTTACCATGATTTTCACTCCTTTTATGGTTATTCAATTATATAATAGATAATATATAGTGATTTGTCAATAAAAATATTTATATTCGTTTTTGATATTATTATTTCAATATTAAATATATTTTACAGTGTGTCCGGCAGAAACGACCTTTCCGGATCGTTCCCACCTTTGCACTTCTGCAATTAACTTAGATTACTGTAATACTCCTAACTGGATGTGCTTCAGCTTCTATCTGTGACGGATCATCTGTAAGTGATGTTGTATAGATGATTGGTTCAATGCCCTGCTCCAAGCAACTTCTAATGGCTTGAATTGCAAAGGATTCTAGCTGTTCTTGTGTAAATTGGTACACCGGGCATTTTGCTTTTTCTGCTTTTGCGGCGAGTTCTTTATCAATTTCGTCTGAAGTCTTACTGGCATAATGTGTCAGCTCCGTATGAATTGTTTTAGGAAGAATCTGAAGATTATCTGCTCTGTTACATTTCTGTGCTTCATCTTCTCCAAATGTTAATCTTTTTTTAATGTGATGTATTTCTATTTCTTCGTCAGAATTAAATTCATTTTTTCCAAAATGTTCTGCTATCATTTTACCCATATCATATCTGTCTAACGGTGCTTTCGCTGGTTTTTTGTATCTAGTTCCGTATCTCCAACTTCTTCCAGCTCTCTTACCTTCTTTGTTAGCTTTTCCAGTCTTGTCAAAGATTGGTTTAATTATTTCTATTGTTTTTCCGTATGCACTAAACAGATACCCTTTATTGCTGATGAACCAATAATCAGGATAACCTTCTTTACACTGTATGATTTCTTCTCCAGCTTGCGATATGTAATTCATTTTTGAAAATAATTCATCAAATTTCTGTTTATATTCTTCTCTTGTAATTTTTCTATGTTTACCCATTTAATAATCTCCTTATTTATATTTTTTATAAATCTAAACTTATATATCCATCAGAGGGGCTTCGCCCATGTCCTACATATTGGGATATA
>CAZDAT010000176.1:0-3385 GCA_964503695.1 uncultured Lachnospiraceae bacterium | reverse complement strand
ACATTATCTTTAGGATGTATTTTTATGAAAGTCTGCATAAGGCACTCCTCATTCCGTTTTCTCTGATATCTTTTAAATAAGTAGTAAGCATATCCGTAAGTCCTTCAATGTTACTTAAATTCTGACCGAAGAAGTCACTTCTTTTTAAGAAAGCTGTTACAAATTCAGAAGCTTCCTTCTGGCTGTTGTCTTTAAAAAATTTTAAAACATCCATATCATCCATGATGCGGTATTCTTCTCCATTACGGTTACCGATTAAAGCTCCGTCTCTGATTTCATCCCCCTGATAAAATGCCATTAAAGCGGCAAGGGAGAAGGTAAGATGCGTGGGTAATTTTCCAAAGTTTTTCAGATAGTCTAAAAAGCTTGGAAGACATCTTGCTCTCCATTTGGAAACCGAGTTTAAGGAGATGGCGAGCAATGCATGTTTTATATATGGATTGTTAAAACGTTCTATTACATCAGCCGCAAAATCTTCCAGTTCCTGTTTTGGAAGACTGAGGGTAGGAATGACTTCTTCAAATAGGGTTTTATTTATAAAATTACGGATATCATTGTCTTCCATGGATTCCTTCACAAACTCATTTCCGCAAAGGTAGGATGCAAGGACAAAGGAAGTGTGTGCACCATTCAAAATACGTACTTTTCTTTCTTTATAAGGCTTATGATTATCGGTAAAAATAACAGGCAGGGAAGCCTCGGAAAGAGGAAACTCCTTTCGAAAGTCTTTCTGACTTTCAATGACCCACAGGGCAAATGGTTCTCCGGTAACCATTAAATGGTCTTTATAGCCTAAGCTGTTCCATTCTTCCTGTTCTTTTTCTTTTGGGTAGCCTGTGATAATGCGGTCTACCAGGGTGGAAGCAAAGATGCAGGCATTTTCTACCCAGAATCTGAATTCTTCGCCTAAATTCCAAAGGTCGATAAATTGTAATACACAATTTTTCAGTACCATTCCGTTATCATCAATTAATTCCACAGGAAGCATAATCAGTCCTTTTTCCATATCCCCATGAAAAGCTTCAAATCTGTGATATAAAAACTTGGTTAATTTTCCCGGAAAAGTCAGGGGAGGAGTAAAATCAAAAGAATCTTTTTCGTCAAATAGAATGCCTGCCTCTGTGGTATTGGAAATCACAAATCGGAGAGTATCGATGGAGGCAAACTCCATATATTTATCATATTCAGTATCAGAACTTACGGCATCTTTTACACAGGTAATCTGACGGTTTAATACCTGCGGTTTTCCATCCGTGATACCTCTTAGGGAAACCGTATATTGACAGTCCTGCTCATGAAAGGCGTTAAGATTGCCGTGTCTTGTGGATTTTATAAGGACAACACTTCCGTCAAAGATCCCTTTTTCATTGGCTATATCAATCATGTAGTCTGCAAATCCACGCAAAAAGTTCCCCTGACCGAATTGCACCACTTTAACGGGTCTCTCTTTGGGGTGGGTTAATTCTGCATTTAATGTGTTCATATGTAATACCTCCTGTTTATTATCTGGCGGTTTTGATAATCCTGTATCTGTAACAGAGTTACAAAATGCCAACATATAAAATGTAAGTGCTTTCATTGGAATGATTTTACTTGAAAGAAAATATAAAGTCAATAAGGAAAAGAAAAATAAAAATATTACTTGCTATCAGAAAAAATATTGTTTATAATACAAACAAAAGAAAAATGTAAATACTTACATATACTTTACCAAGTGATTACAAATCATACTTTGGTTACGGTTATTAGAGCTGCACAATCAGATGTCTGCAATTTTTAGTTTTGAAATTACCTGTCAGGGTGCCAAAAGGAAGGAGGGATGCTTTGAATATATACGATGTGTCAAAAAAAGCGGGAGTATCTATAGCAACGGTGTCCCGCGTGCTGAACGGAAATGTAAGGGTCAGTGAGAAGACAAAAGAAAAGGTACTGGCAGTGATGGAAGAGTGCGGATATACACCCAATGCTTTTGCCAGGGGGCTGGGCTTAAATACCATGAAGACCATAGGGGTTATGTGTGCGGATTCTTCTTATCCTTATCAGGCGAAAGCCATCTATTATATAGAACAGAATTTAAGACAAAAGGGATATGACTGTATTCTCTGCTGTACCGGAGAAACTTTGGAGAGACGGAAGGAATGCATGGAGCTTTTGCTGACAAAAAAGGTTGACGGGATTGTGCTTGTAGGCTCCAGCTTTGTCTATGAAAGAAAAAAGGACAACAAATATATTGAAAATGCGGCAAGTCAGATTCCGGTCATGATACTGAATGCAGACATGGATGCTGAAAATGTGTACTGTATCATTTCCGATGATGTGAAATCCATGGAAGAGGCAGGAAGCTTCTTATTGAAAGAGAAAGAAGAGGTTCTCTACATATATAATGCTGATTCCAACAGCGGAAAGCGAAAAATCCAGGGCTTTAAAAAAGCCTGTAAAAACAAAGGAATCGCTGTAAAAGAAGAACAAATCCGGTATTTTGACGGTTATCATGAGGATATTCCGAAGGTATCTGAAATGTTGCATGAGATTTGGAACCAAGGCACTTTGTTTTCGGGGATTTTGTGTTCGGATGATTCTCTTGCCATGGGGGCTTTACGTTTTGCGTGGGAAAAGGGGCTGAAAGTTCCGCAGGATTTACAGGTTATCGGATACGGAGATTCCATGCTTGTGAATTGCTGCAATCCGGGGCTGACTTCGGTAGATACCAAGGAAGAGGTGATGTGCAGACAACTGACAGATACCCTGTTACAGGTATTGGAAGGAAAAGAGATGCCGCAGAAACAGGTTTTTCAGGGGCGGCTGATTTTACGAGGTACTACCAGACCATGAAATGTCGTTCAAAGACAAAGTACATTTGCAGACAAAAGTGAAAGTTATATTGAAAAAAGCTTTGAAAATAGAGCTTTAAAATTTTAAATAAAGAGAAAAGGGAAAAAATGATGCAGGTAAAAGGAACATATTTTCAAAATGATAAAGAACATCCTTTGGTGTATGGAGATGTAAACCTTATTAATCCGAAGAGAAGAAGGCTTCGGGGAGAAGAAGAAAAAGAAGGAATTTTGGCAGAAAGTGTAATTGTTGGTTTTTGCGGAACAGACCACGAGCTTATGCGGATGGGAAAAGAAGGTCTTCTTGATAAAAAATTTCCCGAGGGAGAAAAACGGCTTATCAATGGTCACGAAGGGGTGGTATGGGTGCCAAGTCAGAACCGTTTTGCCATTGTGCTGATTCGTGGCGGAAATGCTTACGACCCTACCAGATATACGGAAGAGGAATCCTATTTTGAATATGGCTGTGACGGAGCAGACGGATTGTTTTCAGACCACAATTATTACCATCCGGATATGCTTTTGCCCATTCCGGAGGGTTATGTGAAGGATGG
>CAZDAT010000175.1:0-3418 GCA_964503695.1 uncultured Lachnospiraceae bacterium | reverse complement strand
GAATACCTACAAATAAGGATTCTTCTCCGATAAAGTTACCGATTTCATACTGAAGCTCGGGGTTAAAGCTTGCTGCAATCAAAGGAGCATTTCCCAGAACCTCCGGATTCCAGTTGCCGTTTTTATCATCAGAGCTGATGGTCCATGGAGCACCGGTATCTTTGGATGCATTTAAACCTACTGCTACACCGTTTCCGGCATTTTCCGTCATATATGTTTCTACGGTTCCGATGGATTCGATTCCCGGAATACTCGGACCACCATAGGTTGCCATATACTGTGCTTCTTCCAGGGTAATCTGGTCTAAAAGTGTAGTCCAGAGTTCATCATCATAGGTAAGACCTGCCATCTGATAGAACTGGATTCCCGCATCTGCTCCCCAGGTAATGTCAGAAACATCGTCATCTGTTTTAACCGTATAATAGTTACCATTTAATTTTGAAATTAAATCTTCATCTGTCAGTGTCATATCACTGTATGTTTTCGGGAAAGTACCTGCCCAGTCACTTCTTGTAAGGTAAGTTACTTCTCCGTCCTGGAAATGATTCCAGTCTGCATAATCTAACTGGTTCGAAATCTTTTCTCCTGTTTTGGAAACAGAGAATGCTGTTAAGGAAATAAAGTCTTCTGTAATTTCTTCAGAATAAGCCAGTAGTTCATTGCTTTCTCCGCTTAAACTTTCTGCTTCAATTCCCTGTTTTGCCATAATGTTGTTTAACGCATCATGGGCTCCATTACCTACTGCAAAATAGTATGTACCCGGTTCTAATACATAAGTACCTGTAGTACCGTCACCATTGTCATAGTTTTCATCATAGCTTGCAATAAACTGTAAATCTACTTTTACAGGAACTGTTTCGCTTTCTCCCGGCTGCAGTTCCTTTGTTTTTTCATAATTCAGAAGCTGGATGGCAGATTTTTCAATACCGCCCTGTGTATAAGGTGCCTGTCCGTAAATCTGCACACTGGTCTTTGCTGCTGCCTGACCTACGTTGGTAACTTTTACATTAAAGGTTGCATATGCATTGGTTACTCCTGTTTCTTCGTCTGTCTCGATTTCGTAAACCGGAACTCCTGCCAGTTCTTTTTCAAATTCGGTATAAGATAATCCGAATCCGAATCCAAAGGCAACTTCATTGTCATAATTCCATTCCGAAGAAGACGCGTAAGCACCTACCGGTGAGGATGCATTTCCCTGTCCTAAAATGGAATCATAGTATCTGGTTTCATAATAACGGTATCCTACATAGATACCTTCTGCTTCGATTAAATATTTGTTGCTCTTATTTCTGGTAATTACTTCTTCATTGGCATAGGTAAAATCACCCATGTTCTGCATTGCAGGAGCAGACATGTTATAAGTTGCAAAAATGTCTGCCAGACCGCCTGACGGGCTTACTCTTCCGCAAAGGATGTCTGCCACACCAAGCATTCCGTAGCTTCCCGGGAATCCAATCCAGAGAATGGAAGAAATCTGCGGGTCATTTTTCAAATCACCTATTTCAATGGCATTTGCCGTGTTGATTAAAACGATAACATTATCACTGCATTCTTTTGCCAGCTCAATCATGTCACGTTCGTTTGTGGTAAGTGCCAGCGGTTCTTCAGCTCCCAGACCTTCTGCAATTCCTCCCGGAAGATAATCCTTGGATTCTGCACTTGGTCGGCTGATAACTACAATCGCCGCATCACTATATTCAGAAAAACTGTCCTTATAATCAGGATTTGTACCTGCAATCTCAGCTACCGACGGTTCTCCCGGATCATAAACAGCTTCCGGTGTCTCATTTTCAGAGTGAAGATATACTTCATTCAGCTTATCATAAACATCTACCATGACCGGATTGATTTCATATCCTGCACCTTCAAAATCAAATTCATCTCCGCTCCAGGAATCCATGGTCAAAGCCCTGGTTACTTCTCCTGTCTGATAGTTTGTATTTAAGGTATAGGCAATGGTATTTGCAAAATCAGTGCGATTTTGGGACAATGCCTGCTCTAAGCTGATGTAAGGACCAGCCGCTTTTACTCCAAAACTGGAACCGATTAAGGAAATGTGGGAACGAATACCAAAAAGAGTTACTTTTGGATTTCCGGATAAAGGAAGTCCCTGTCCGTTTCCTGTTTCATTTTTCAGAAGAACAGCTCCCTCTGCTGCCTGGCGGCGGTTTAAGTCAATCGCCTTCTGAATTAATGCTGTGGAATTTCCTGTTCCGTCTTCATTTAAAACTTCATCCGAGGGAACAAATTTGTCATAAAGCGGGTCATCTTCGCTGTCTGTGGAAACAAATTTTTCGCTTTGTGTTCCAAGTGCAGTGTCAATGGTTGCCTTATATCCTTCTGCGATATTGGCTACCATAATTGACAAAGTAAGCAAAAAAGCAAACACAGCCGCAAGACCACGCCATAAAGGTGTTTTCTTTAACATACTTTCTCTCCTTTTTTGTATTTTTTTCATTTCTGTCACTGCTTTTTGCAAGGCAACAGCGATATCTTAATACTTATGTCTCCTATTTTTCAAGTTCTTTTTTTGTTAAAATAAAAACAATATAGAAATTGTAATGGTTTGGCTAAAAATTGTACAAAAAAGCATCGGGGGCTGTATCCGAACATTTTCCTTACGATAACAATACTTTCCTGCTTATAAATTAGAAAAAACACATTTATGCATATGATTTTTTGAAACTTAACGATACAATTTACGGAATCTTAAAAGTTGGCATTTTCTTTACTCATTTCATTTTCTCCTGATATCAATTGTGGCAATTTTGAACTAATACCATCCTTAATACGATGTAGAATTAAATCTATATTTTTTTGACAACTTACTTTGTATCGTTCATCCAATAATGAAATTAGTTCTCGTGCTTGAGCTTCTTCTAAGTATAAATGTTCGACATAAGTTACAAGAGTAAAATCAGCAGCCTTTTTACTAATCACTCCTTTTTGCATGGCAAGATTATCAATCAACAACGAAATATTAGAAAATATTGTATTACCATATGATGTAAACGAAATTTGTTGTAAAACAGAAAACAACTCAACCTTATCAAGTGCCTCTAATTCTAAGTCACTTGTATATAATTCTCTTAAATACTGGTTACACTGATCAATAATCGGCGTTTCAATATCTCTCTCATAAACAAGAAATGTTCCATTTTCACAACGCTGTCCCATAATTCTTATCGGATATTGCAGCATACCTCGCTGAATAAACACTTTAATTTCTTCTTTGGGTGAGCCTTCAATCTGTGCTAGTATTTCATCCGCAAATACCGGAACAATTCTTTCCTGTCTATTTACAATTAGATTATTTTCTTTTGCAATTCCTCTTTTATTATTTTCATGGAAAGAAACAATCAGCTCATTTCCAAATGTCTTATCCAATTTAATATACACGGAAACTCTATACATATTA
>CAZDAT010000174.1:0-3433 GCA_964503695.1 uncultured Lachnospiraceae bacterium | reverse complement strand
AGATGACATTTGAAGAAGCGGCAGAATTTTTAGAATTACCGAAAACAGAACAGAAAAAGCTTCAGATATTAATGTAACAATATTAGGATAATCGTAGGAATATCTAAGAAGATGTAAAAGTGCGGCAAAAGTAAGTTCATATTGGTAAAGGGTGTAACAGAAGAAAAGAAGCTTCCAGTTTTGACGGAAGAAACAAAAACATTATAACGCACTTGTAAGGAATAAGTGGCAGCATATCCGTAGAGTCAGCCGATTAAAAAAACGTTTAGTGTATATGCACAAAGAGAACAGAATATATTGTAAATAATAAAATATCCCCTGGGTGAAATATGAACCATCAAAGTATAAAAAGAGCATCCATAGTTATACTGGCACTTCTGATACTTTTGACAAGCCAGCTTCAAGGCTGCAGATTTAAGATTGTTTCACAGGAAGAGAAGCGGGAAGATGTTCCCTTTGTAATTGTGAGTGAAGAATGTATTCCAAAAGAACTGGCAGATTTAATTGAACAAAAAAAGGAAAATGATATCAAATTAACTTATGCAGATGAACAGGACCGCTATATTATTATAGGATATGGCAGGCAGAAAACAGGAGGATATTCGATTTATATAAAAGATGTGTCGAAAACAAAAAATGCCATCTATGTAGATACCTGTCTGTTAGGACCAAAGAAAACGGAAAACATAAAGGAAGTTCCTTCTTATCCTGTGATTGTTTTAAAGATATCAGAAATGGGTCTTCCTGTGGTATTTGAATAAAAAAGATGGTATACTGGTACAAAAATAAGAAGTAACCAACACAGAGGAAGGAAGAAAAAGATGCTGTTTATTAAAAACGGATATATGTTAGACCCTAAAAGCGGATATGAAGGCGAAGCAGATATTCTGACCGAGCATGGGAGGATTAAGAAAATCTATCGCGGAGGCAACAGCGGGCTGGATGAATCTTTATTTGAACATCTGGAAGTGGTTGACGCAGAAGGTATGTTTATAGCTCCCGGTCTCGTGGATGTGCATGTGCATTTCAGAGACCCCGGATTTTTGTACAAAGAAGATATTCATACCGGAGCAATGGCGGCTGCAAAGGGCGGTTTTACAACGGTGGTTCTTATGGCAAATACCAATCCTGTAGTGGATAATGAGGAAACTCTCCGGTATGTCTTGGAAAAAGGAGAAGAAACCCCTGTTCATGTCAAAACCTGTGCCAGCATCAGTAAAGGACTTTTAGGAAAAGAATTATGTGATTATGAGAAGCTATTAAAGCATGGGGCGGCAGGATTCACCGATGATGGGATTCCCCTGCTGGAAGAAGAGCTTGTAACCAAAGCCATGACACAACTGGCAGGTCTTGGGGTGCCAATGAGCCTTCATGAAGAAAATCCGGCGTTTATTGTAAATAACGGCATCCACCGGGGAAAGGTTTCTGAAGCTTTGGAAATTGGCGGCTCATCCAGGGAAGCAGAAATCAGTCTGGTAAAAAGAGACATTGAGCTTGCCAAAAAAACAGGAGCCATAGTAAATATTCAGCATATCAGCTGTAAGGAAACGGTAGATATTTTAAGAAAGGCAAAACAGGAAGGTTATACGAATATCCATGGTGAAGCCACTCCGCATCATTTTACCTTAACGGAGGATGCAGTACTTACCTATGGAACGATGGCGAAAATGAATCCCCCCCTGCGGACCCGGGAGGATAAAGAGGCGATTATAGAAGGAATTAAAGACGGTACTTTAGATATCATAGCCTCCGACCATGCCCCTCATAGTAAAGAAGAAAAAGCAAAACCCCTGACCGAGGCACTAAGCGGTATTATCGGATTGGAAACAGCTTTTGCCCTGGGAATCGGAGAGTTGGTGGAAAAAAATCATATGTCTTTTATGGATTTGATTGACCGAATGAGCTATGCACCTGCCAGGATGTATGGCATGGATGCCGGGTATCTGGCAGAAAATGGTCCGGCAGATATGGTCATTTTTGCCCCCAATGAATTATGGAGAGCGGAAAGCTTTGTATCAAAGTCTGCAAATACTCCTTTTTTAGGGAAAACTATGCTTGGAAAAGTGAAGAAGACAATTTGTGCAGGAAAAATTGTATATGATGATAAAGAAACAGATAATTGGAGGAAATTATGGCACAGAAGAGAAAAGAAACGGCGATTGTTGTAAAGCAATGCCAGATTGCTCCGGGAATTTTTGATATGTGGTTAAAGACCGGACTTGCAAAAGAAGCAGAATGCGGACAGTTTATAGGTGTCTATCCGCAGGATAGAAGCAATTTATTGCCAAGACCTATCAGTATTTGTGAAGTAAAGAAGGAAGAAGAACTGCTTCGTCTTGTATACAGAACCGTGGGAGAGGGAACAAAGGAATTTTCCCAGTATACAGAAGGAACAAAAGTTCCGGTTTTAGGAATTTTAGGGAATGGATTTCCAGTGGCAGAAGGAAAAGGAAAAAAGGTCTTTCTGATGGGGGGCGGCATCGGGATTCCGCCTCTGGTGCAGCTTGCAAAGCAGTTGGAGGCAGAAAGCACTGCGATTATAGGTTATCGGGATAAGCATCTGTTCTTAAAAGAAGATTTGGAAAACTATGCGAAGGTTTATGTTGCGACAGAAGACGGCAGTGTGGGAACCAGGGGAAATGTAATGGATGCAATTGAGGAGAATGGGCTTGATGCAGAGATAATCTTTGCCTGCGGACCCATGCCCATGCTTCGTGCAATCAAACAATATGCAAAGAAGAAAGAAATTCCCGCTTATATTTCTCTGGAAGAACGAATGGCTTGCGGAGTCGGTGCCTGTCTTGGCTGTGTTTGTAAAACCACCAGAAAAGACCATCACTCCCATGTGAATAATGCAAGGATTTGTACCGATGGTCCGGTATTTTTGGCAGAAGACGTAGACATTTAAGGATAGGAGCAAAAAGGATGAATACAAAAGTAAACATTGCCGGAGTGGAATTTAAGAATCCGGTTATGACAGCCTCCGGCACCTTTGGTTCCGGAATGGAATATAGTGAATTTGTGGATTTAAACAGATTGGGAGCAGTTGTAACAAAAGGAGTATCGAATGTTCCATGGCCGGGAAATCCCACGCCCAGAGTGGCGGAATGTTATGGCGGAATGTTAAATGCCATAGGTCTGCAAAATCCGGGAATCGACGTATTTATAGAGCGGGATTTGAAATTTTTACAGCAGTTTGATACGCGTATTATTGTAAATGTGTGTGGAAAAACCATGGAAGATTACATCGAAGTGGTGGAAAAGTTAGGTGATACCAATGCAGATATGCTGGAAATCAATGTTTCCTGTCCGAATGTGAAAGAAGGAGCCATTGCTTTCGGACAAAAAGCGGATGCCCTGTATGAGATTACCTCTAGGATTAAAAAGCACGCAAAGCAGCCCATTATTATGAAATTAAGTCCTAATGTGACGG
>CAZDAT010000173.1:0-3487 GCA_964503695.1 uncultured Lachnospiraceae bacterium | reverse complement strand
TAAGACCAACGGTATCACCCAGAGAAGATTTTTGCTTCACGGAAATCCTCTGTTGGCTGACTGGGTAACCGCTCATGTAGGTGCTGACTGGATTACGGATTTACCAAAAATCAATAAGTTAAAAGTGTATGCGGATGACGAAAAGGCACAGCAGGAATTCATGAATATCAAATACCAGAATAAGGTGCGTCTTGCAAACTACATTTTAGAGCATAACGGAGTAGAGGTAGACCCACGTTCCATCTTTGACGTACAGGTAAAGAGACTTCATGAATATAAGAGACAGCTTCTGAATATTCTTCATGTAATGTATCTTTACAATGAAATCAAGGAACATCCGGAAATGGATTTCTATCCGAGAACCTTTATTTTCGGTGCCAAGGCAGCCGCAGGCTACCGCAACGCGAAGCTGACCATTAAGTTAATCAACTCCGTGGCAGATGTTATTAATAATGACGCTTCCATTGGCGGAAAGATTAAAGTGGTATTTATTGAAAACTATCGTGTATCCAATGCGGAATGGATTTTTGCGGCAGCAGATGTTTCTGAACAGATTTCTACGGCAAGTAAAGAAGCTTCCGGAACCGGAAACATGAAATTCATGTTAAATGGTGCACTTACTTTAGGAACCATGGACGGAGCTAATGTAGAGATTGTAGAAGAAGTGGGAAAAGAACATGCCTTTATCTTCGGTTTAAGCTCTGATGAGGTTATCGGATTTGAAAACCATGGCGGCTACAATCCCATGGACATCTTCAACAATGATGCTGATGTCCGCAAGGTGCTGATGCAGTTAATCAATGGAACCTATTCCCAGGATACGGAGCTGTTCCGTTCACTGTATAATTCCTTACTGAATACCATGGAAACAGACGTGGCAGACCGTTACTTTATCTTAAAAGACTTTAAATCCTATGCAGAAGCACAGAAACGTGTGGAAGCAGCCTACAGGGATGAGAAGAACTGGGCGAAGAGTGCCATCCTTAATGTGGCCTGCTCCGGTAAATTTACCTCCGACAGAACCATTCAGGAATACGTGGATGAAATCTGGCACCTGGATAAGGTAGTTCTTCCGGAAAAAAAGGCTGTGAGCACAGAAAAAAAAGCAGGCGTTTCTGCAAATGGTTTTTTGGGAAAGAAAAATAAATAAGCTGTAACACAGGAATTTATAAAAGGAGTTTTATTACCATGGTATTAGGACTCCTTTTTTATTTTGAAGCAGGAGAAAAAACATGGAGCTTTTGACACTTTTAAATGGAGCTGTGGTGGGAATATTTGGAATTATCCTATCCTTTTCTTTTTGTGAGATTTTGTGGGGAAAAAGAAAATGTCTTTTGGCTGTGGCAGGAAGCGGAATGCTTTTATTGCTTCAGGGCATTGTTTATTATTTTATGGAATATGAAATGGTAGAATATTTTTATCCTGTCATAATGCATATTCCATTAAGCATCCTGCTCTTTCTCTTTACACGCAGATATTTATGGGCAGTGATTTCTGTATTAACGGCATATTTATGCTGTCAGCTGAGACGCTGGCTTGCATTATTTATTGCGACCGTGGCGGCAGGGAATGTTTATGTTGAACAAATGGCAGAACTGATTGTGACCATACCATTGCTTTTTCTACTGATAAAATATATTTCTCCGGCGGTACGTTCTATATCCACAGGTTCTGTCAGAGAACAGTCGCAGTTTTGTTTTATTCCGGTGGTATATTATATCTTTGATTATATGACACAGATTTATCTGAAGGTTTTTTTACAAAATAATCCGGTGGTAACGGAATTTATGGCTTTTGTATGCTGCATTGCGTATCTGATATTTATTCTCCGAAATTTTGAAGAAAATCAGATACGAAGCCAGTTAGAGCAGATGCAGGACAGTCTAAATTTACAGGTAACGCAGGCAGTCAGGGAAATTGAAACCCTTCGTAAATCACAGGAAAAGGCACGTCAGTACAGACATGACCTGAGACATCATATGCAATATATATCTGCGTGCATAGAGAATGGCTGTACCGGACAGGCGAAAGAATACATTCATGAAATTTGTGCGGAGATTGCAGAAAATAAAATGATGATTTATTGTGAAAATGAAACGGCAAATCTTATTTTTTCTTCCTTTACGGCAAGGGCTAAGGAAAAAGGGATATTGATGAAGATACAGGCACAAATTCCCAAAACAATAAAGATAAAAGAAAATGATTTATGTGTACTGTTATCCAATGCTTTGGAAAATGCCCTGAATGCCTGTCAGGAAACAAAGGAAAAATCTTCGCTTTTTATTGAAATTCAGGCTTTTGAAAAAAAGGAAAGAATATGCCTACAGATTATTAATTCCTGTGATACGAAGGTTTCCTTTGAACGGGGGATTCCTGTGACCAGGCGGTCCGGTCATGGAATGGGTGTAAAAAGTATTTGTGCTTTGGTGGAAAAATACGGGGGATTATACAGCTTTACACAGGAAGACAACAGATTTGTGCTTAGGGTGACCATTTAAAACAGATGATATCTTTTCAGACAAAAAAACAACCGATTGAAACACAAAAAAGGGAAAACGGATGGGATTTGGTAAAATAAACCTGCACTTTTTAAAGAAGTGATAAAACAAGTGGAGGAGAAATGGATGAAAAAGAAAGTATTAGTTGTTTTAATGGCAGCAGTTTTAGCATTTTCAGTAGTGGCATGCGGAGAAAAGGAGAGTGCATCCGCAACAAAAAATAATGAAGTAAGTACAGAAAATGAAGATGCAGCAGAAGGTGAGGGAGAGTTTACCTTAGAACAGGCACAACTGGCACAGGAATATCTGGATATGTGTGAAGCTTATGATAAAGCAGTAGATTTGGTAAATGCAACTCCTGAATTACTGGAAGTACAGGAATTAGTGGATGTGATGAATGAACTGACTGCAGTCATTGAGGAAGCTGATGAGTGTTTTGCAGACCCCAGGCTTTTAACGACAGAAGTGATGGATGGTTTAAGGGCTTCCTTTGAGGAAACCTATAAGTTTATTGATGAAGTAACGGCTCTTGCAGGAGGTACGGCTGATACACAGACGGATGCCGATGCACTGGCTGAGATTTTTACCATTGGCTACTGCGGAGCGGATGAAACAGAAAATACATATTATTTTATCTGTGATGATGAAGTTTCTTTTGGTGCCATTGTTATTCTTTCTTCTGATATGACAAAGAATCTGAATGTTGTGGGAGAAATTATAGATAATGGAGACGGAAGTGTTACCATTGATGATGAAACAGGTTATAGCATTACTTTCTTTGTGGAAGAAGCAGAAGGCGGAGTGATTCTGACCCTGGAAGATGGCACTCAGGTTGCCATGGGTACTTATGATGCAAAAGAAGTAATAGATATGATATTTGCCATCGAAGAAGAAACGGAAAATATAAATTAAGGTTGGAAGGGATTGTCACATTAAGATTTAATTATTAAAAAGAACAGTATTATATACAAAAGTTAATTTTCTTAATG
>CAZDAT010000172.1:0-3491 GCA_964503695.1 uncultured Lachnospiraceae bacterium | reverse complement strand
TTGATAACGCTTGCCTACCGTGCATTTTTGAATAAAGGCTATATTACCGAAACGGACGATTTGAGCGTGCTTGACGCATTTTCGGATAAAGACGATATTTCCGACTATGCACAAAAGGCAATGGCTTCTATGGTAAAAGCAGGCATTATTCAGGGCTCGGACGGAAAGGTGAATCCGAAAGGCTTTGCAACGCGTGCGGAGGTTGCCGTTATGTGTGCAAGAATGTTGAATTTGATGAAATAAAGCCTTCCCCTTGAAGGGAAGGGGGATCGCGCAAGCGGTAGATGAGGTGGAAAAGGCACAAAAAACGCTTGCGTTGCAAGCTACACCTCATCAGTCAGCTACGCTGACAGCTTCCCCTCAAGGGGAAGCCTAAGTCTGTTAATTAACCGCCTTTTTTGACGGATAATTATATGTTTTGGGGGATTATTCCTCTTGTTAAATCCGTGCCCGGTAGGTTAGACAGATTTGGAACGGAGGGGCAGCGATAAAATCATAACCGAAACGCACACAAAAATTTTAGAAAAAAGGAGACAAAATAATGAAAGGTAAAAAACTTTTGGCAGGGATTCTCTCTGCCGCAATGTGCTTAAGCACTATGGTTATACCTGCATTTGCGGAAAATAACGCAAATACTGCTATGACATACGGTGAATTTTTAACTGCTGTTGTAGATAGTAATTACAATTTTGACGGTTCAGGTGTAACTGTTACGCTTAAAACCAACTATGGTTGCAGCAATTCCGGACATACAACATCATGCGAAACAGGATATTCTGCCGCTACAGCTGAAACACCGGATCGAATTGATTTAAAAATGTATCGTGCACAATATCAGCCATTTAAAAATTATGACGGAGATATTACAATAAAGAATGTGAACTTTGTTGCAGACATAACAGAAGGTACCGGCAGATGTGCACTTGGATATTCGGGTGAATTTGCTAAAGGTACGGACTTTTATGTAGAATTCCAGTTTGAAACCAAAGGAAACCTTACGATTGATAACTGTAGTTTTGATAATATTTGTGTAGCTCCTTACCATACATGGACTGATGCCGATAAAGCATACACAGATACAATCACAAATTGTGAATTTAAAAATGTTTACAATACTTATGGAATCGCAACCGTAAACGGCGGAACAGCTGTTATAAAGAACAATACCTTTAATAACTGTTCCGGCGGAGTTTATATTCAAAACGGCGGTACAAACGGCGTTTTGATTGAGAATAACGAATTTTCCGACATGGGAAGCAACGGTCTTGCAGAAAAGAAAGACTCAAGAGGCTTGGTACAGATTTCCGCAGGAGTTCCGAGCGAAGCAGTTGTTACAATGATTAACAACACCTCAGACAATTCAACTCCGGCAATCCGTAATTTACGAGAAAGCGGTGATGTTTATACAATCGGTAACAGAAATTTTGAAACAGAAACAACCGATTCAAAACAAACCGCAACAGAAGCTGTTGTTGCAACAATCGGCGCAAAGGGGTATACTTCTCTCCATGCGGCACTTTCGGCTTGCAAAGCAAACGAAACCGTTGTTTTGCAAAATGATGTAGCCGACCTTACAACGGAAATAAGCATTAAGCGCAATTTGGATTTGAACGGGCACACATTATATGTGCCGAGCGGAACATCAATGGGTAACAGCATAGAAGCCGGTGTTACGGTTTCAAACGGTACTATTTCCGTAACAGATAAGGGAGATGCCGGAGACGCAGTATTTTGCATCTGCCATCAATCAAACGGAACGGTTCGATTTGAAGATGTAAACATTTACGCTAAGAAAGTTAGATCAGGCTGTGGTCTTTTCCATATCGATTTGGGCGGTAATCTCGAATTTATCGGCGGCGGTATTACATACGGAATAAACACCGCAGAAGAAACACCCAATACCGCAGATTCAATATTTATAGGTGTTGACGGAACATCAAAGCTCACGATTAAAGGCACAGCAGCAAAGAAGTTACAAATAAATGTTGCGCGTGCGGAAAAGCTGTTTAACCTTTTGGAATTAGATGCCGAATATGTGGCTTTTGAAGGCTTAATCGAGCAAGATTTGTTTGCCGTTATAACAAACGGCAAGGTTAAAAATTCCACTTTCACATACAAAAATGCAGGCGAGAAATCAAGAGCACTTGTAAATGACAAAGGTGTTGATTATGCGGTTACAAAAATAGATTTTGAGAACACCCAATTTATTGATGTTCCGGAATTCAAAAAAGAAGGCGGCACATTTGTTTTTGAAAATGCAAGCACAACCGTTTCCGCAGACGAAAACACAACAATAACAAAAGCAGAAGGCGTTGCAGCTCAGCCCGACTTTGGAGCAAAAATCGGCACAACGAAATATGCAACGCTTGAAGCTGCACTTAAAGCGGCAAAAGAAAACGACACAATCACATTGCTTGCAGACGCAACAATTAACGGAGGATTTAGAAACAAGGACGCAGTAATGACTTTGGACTTGAACGATAAGACTTTGACTGTTGATTGCGGTACAAGAACAGACTGTTATTTCAGAAAAATGACTTTCAAAAACGGTAACATTAAAGTTATCGGGAAATCAAGCACAGCAGCGTTCTTTGCTTGGTATCAAGACGATTACCTTGTATTTGATAATGTAAAGATTGATGCGAACGAATTTAAGGGAACTTATTTAATTGCAAATGATTATACAAATACAAACAGCCGAATTGAAATAATCAACGGCACAGAAATATATTATAATTCCGATGAAGAAAAAGAACTTTCGACAGTTATACATTTCAATTCAAGCGGAACTCTTAAAATTGATAACTCAAAAATCAACGTTGCAAACACAGACGGACACATTATTAACAACAACGGCGGAGATGTAGTTATTTCGGGTAATTCCGAAATAACAGGTACAAACGTAGGCACTTCCGGTATATTTAATATAAACGGAAAGTCCTTGACAATCAAAGACAACGCTGTTGTTACAATAACCGATGTTAAAGGTAGCACAGAGTGGAATCCCGAAAAAGCCGGTATCGTTTTGGGTGCTGATACTCCTTACACAGTAGAAGATACAGCAACGGTAAAAAACGCAGATGTTTACAGAAAACCGAGCGAGAAAAACCTTACAAATACCGTTAAAGTATCATTTACAGACGTTACCGAGAACGAGGGTGAAGCTGTTTATGACATCTATGTTGAAGCGGAAGACGAAAAGACAATCAACCGTTTGACAGCCGTTCAAATGGAAATGAATCTCACAACCGAAGCTGATTTTGAAATGACGGTAACAGCCGCAGACGGTGTTACACGTTCTTTTGAAAACGGTATGTACCTCTTTAACTTTGACGGCGAAACAAAGCCGAGCGCAACAGGTGCAAAAATCAAAATCGGTCAGGTTAAGTTTGTAGGCTACGGCAAATTCAGCCTTACCGTAACAGACGGACAGGCTCACGCTACAACTCTTGACGGCGAAAATGTTGTAACCGACTTTGTTAAAGAGCCGG
>CAZDAT010000171.1:0-3565 GCA_964503695.1 uncultured Lachnospiraceae bacterium | reverse complement strand
GCACGTTCCTCCAATCCGTCTAATTCTTCCCCCTGTCCGCAGTCGATGCAGACACAGATGACCTCGTAATCAAAATTTTCCTTTAACCAGGGAATGATGGCGGTAGTGTCCAGACCACCGGAATAAGCTAAAATAACTTTTTCTTTCATGTGATTATCTCCTTTAATAAATATATGTTGGTATAATTTTTTCCTTCTGAAAAATAATATACACCCAGTTTGCATAAAATGCAAGCATAAAAGTATAAAAATACAATGATATAAAAAAATAAATGCATAAAGATAAAAAATGCTTGCATAATATGCATGATTGATGTATTATTTTGAAAAAATAAAAAATAGTCCATAAAATTTGTAGGTTTTTTACCTGTAACAAAAAAATAATGGATGTTATACTGATGATAATTCAAAGCTGCAATGGAGGAGACAACATGATAAAAGCAGGAATCGTAGGTGCTACCGGTTATGCAGGAGGCGAACTGGTACGGATTTTAATGGGACATAAGGAAGTGGAGATTACATGGTATGGTTCCAGAAGTTATATAGATAAGAAATATTCCCAGGTGTTCCAAAATATGTTTCAGATGACAGAAGACCTATGTAAAGATGATAATTTAAAAGAAATGGCAGGGCAGGTGGATGTAATTTTTACGGCAACACCACAAGGCTTTCTGGCAGGTCTTTTAGAGGAAGAAATACTGGATAAGGCAAAGATAATTGATTTGAGTGCGGATTTCAGGCTAAAAGATGTTGAGACTTATGAAAAATGGTATGGAATAGAGCATAAAGCAGTGCAGTTTATCGGGGAAGCCGTGTATGGTCTTTGTGAAATCAACAGGGAAGAAATAAAAAAAGCAAGGCTGGTGGCAAATCCCGGCTGTTATCCTACCTGTTCTTTCCTTTCGGTTTATCCTCTGGCAAAGGCAGGGGTGATTGATATGTCTTCTCTCATTATAGATGCCAAGAGCGGAACCAGCGGGGCAGGCAGGGGAGCAAAAGTAAACAATCTTTATTGTGAAGTGAATGAAAATATGAAAGCTTATGGCGTAACCTCCCACAGGCATACACCGGAAATTGAGGAACAGCTTGGGATTGTATCGGGAGAAAAGGTGGTACTTAATTTTACACCCCATCTGGCACCCATGAACCGGGGAATACTGATAACGGCATATGCCACGTTAAAGAAAAAGGAAGATGGAAGCAGTTATACGCCGGATGAAATTAAGGCTTTTTATGAAAATGCCTATAAAGAGGAAAAATTTGTACGTGTACTGCCGGATGGAATCTGTCCGGAAACCAGATGGGTGGAGGGCAGTAATTATGTAGATGTAAATGTAATAGTGGATGAACGGACAGGCAGGGTCATCATGATGGGTGCCATGGATAATCTGGTAAAGGGTGCCGCAGGACAGGCGGTGCAGAATATGAATCTGATGTTTGGATTGCCGGAAGACACCGGACTTTCCTTTGTTCCCCTGTTTCCATGAAATAGAAGCTTCACAGTTACCATTATCTGATAAAGTTAAGGAGAAAGGAACAGGATGGAGACAAAAATCAGAAAAATGACCATAGAAGATTATGAAGAAGTATATGCCTTGTGGAGGAGGATAAAAGGCTTTGCCATACGAAGCGTAGACGATTCCAGAACTGGAATAGAGCGGTTTTTAAAGCGGAATCCCAATACCAGTGTGGTGGCAGTAAAAAATGACAGAATTGTCGGTGCCATACTTTGCGGACATGATGGAAGAAGAGGGTGTCTTTACCATGTATGTGTCGAGCCCTCCCATAGAAAGCAGGGCATAGGAAGTGCCATGGTTACCGTTGTGATGGAGGCACTGAAAGCGGAAAATATCAGTAATGTTTCTTTAATTGCTTTTACGGAAAATGACCTTGGAAATACGTTCTGGCAAAGAATCGGATGGACAAAACGAAACGATTTGAATTATTATGATTTTGTATTAAATATGGAGAACCGGATTCATGTAAATGAAGATAAGGAGGAATGAAAGATGCAGGAAATCAAGGGTGGAGTGACCAGTGCAAAAGGTTTTCTGGCGGCAGGTGTGGCAGCAGGTATTAAGTATCAGAACCGGAAAGACATGGCAATGATATACAGTAAGGTGCCCTGTCAGACGGCAGGAACTTATACCACGAATGTGGTAAAGGCGGCATGTGTTTTGTGGGATAAAAAAATAACCGACCATTCTCCTTCTGGCCAGGCGGTTGTGATTAATTCGGGCATTGCCAATGCCTGTACCGGAAAACAGGGGATGGACTGCTGTGAACAGACGGCAGGTGCCGTTTCCAAAGCTTTAGGGATTCCAAAGGAGGCAGTGTTAATTGCATCCACAGGTGTTATCGGAATGCAGCTTCCGGTAGAAAAAATTACCGCAGGAGTAGAAAAATTATCCGGTGTGCTGTCAGATACCCCGGAAGCCGGAACCATGGCGGCAGAGGCAATTATGACTACAGATACCCATTCAAAGCAGGTGGCGGTAACCTTTGAAATACAAAAAAAGCAGGTAACCTTGGGAGGAATGTGTAAGGGCTCCGGAATGATTCATCCCAATATGTGTACCATGTTAGGCTTTTTAACTACAGATATTGCCATTTCCAGGCCCTTGCTTCAGGAAGCCCTGCGGGAAAGTGTGCAGGACACCTTTAACATGATTTCTGTGGATGGCGATACCTCTACCAACGATACCTTACTGATTCTTGCCAATGGTATGGCAGAAAATGCAGTAATTACAGAAAAAAATGAGGATTATGAGAACTTTAAAAAAGCTTTAAATTATGTAAATACCCGGCTGGCAAAGATGCTGGCAGGAGACGGCGAAGGAGCTACGGCACTGGTAGAGGCAAAAGTGATTCATGCAGCCACAAAACAGGATGCCAGGAAGCTTGCCAAATCCGTAATCTGTTCCAATCTTACAAAAGCTGCCATTTTCGGACATGATGCCAACTGGGGAAGGATTCTCTGTGCCCTGGGGTATGCTGGGGCAGAGTTTGACCCGGAAAATATGGATTTATTTCTGGAAGGAAAAAATAAAAAAATATTGATTTTCAGTGCAGGAACCGCCTGTGATTACAGTGAGAAAGAGGCTTCTGCCATTCTTTCCGGGCCAGAAGTGCGGATTCTGGCAGACATGAAGATGGGAGAAGAAAGTGCCTGTGCATGGGGATGTGATTTGACCTACGATTATGTGAAAATCAATGCGGACTATCGCTCGTAGCAGCTTGTTATCAATGCAGAGGGCAGAGGTTTCTCGTGAACGAATCGCAAACAGCCCCGGAAAGGATGAAATACAGGATGGAATCAAAAATGCAGGAAGTTTTAAAGAAAGCGGAGGTTTTAATAGAAGCCCTTCCCTACATACAGAAATTTAACCGTAAGATTATTGTGGTAAAATACGGCGGTGCAGCCATGAATAATGAAGAACTGCAAAAAAACGTCATAAAAGATGTTACTTTATTAAAATTAGTAGGCTTTAAACCCATTATTGTGCATGGCGGAGGAAAAGAAATCAGCCGTTATGTGGAAAAAATGGGAAAAGAAGCCCGGTTTG
>CAZDAT010000170.1:0-3614 GCA_964503695.1 uncultured Lachnospiraceae bacterium | reverse complement strand
AAGTGGAAGAACCCTGTCCGGTGGTCTTGACCCGGCAGCCCTCCATACACCGAAGAGATTCTTTGGTTCTGCAAGAAACATGAGAGAGGGCGGCAGCCTTACCATTCTTGCAACAGCCCTGGTAAATACCGGAAGCAAGATGGATGATGTGGTTTACGAAGAATTTAAGGGTACCGGTAACATGGAAATGGTACTTGACCGTAAAGTGGCAGAAAGAAGAGTATTCCCTGCCATCGATATTCCGCAGTCAGGAACCAGAAGAGACGATTTGTTGTTAAATCCTCTTGAAATGGAAGCCATTAACAGTATCCGCCGTGCATTTAACGGAATGAAGGCAGAAGAAGCTGTGGACAAGGTGGTAGATTTGTTCAATAAAACGAAGAATAACCGCGAATTTATTGAAATGGTGAAAAAAATCAAGTTTTTCTAAGAAAAAGGACTTGCATAGCAAATTAGGCTATGATACAATATAAAAGCTGTTTGTGAAGATGAACAGTGTGGATGAGAACGATAATAGTGAACAGATAGTTTACTTTAGAAAACAACCTGTGTGACAGGAGTATTAAATTAAAGAGGTGACGAAATGAGAGAAGGAATTCATCCTGATTACTATCAGGCAACTGTAACTTGCAACTGCGGCAATACATTTGTAACCGGTTCTACCAAGAAAGATATCCACGTGGAAGTTTGTTCCAAATGTCATTCTTTCTACACAGGCCAGCAGAAATCAGCAAGAGCTGACGGACGTATTGATAAGTTCAACAGAAAATACGGTGTTAAATAAGTATTGCGAAAAAAGGTTGAGGTGGAAATCTCAACCTTATTTTGTATATCCCACAGGACTGCAAAAAAAGTGATATAATCATGTAGCAGGATAAAGAGAATGAATATATGTCAGAAGCAGACCCGGTGGAAAAGGAAGAAGGGAGTTAAGCATGAAAAAAAATAAGCACAGCCGTTCCTGTGGTATCGGCGGTCAGGCCGTATTAGAAGGTGTAATGATGAAAAAAGGTGACCTTTATGCGGTAACGGTTCGCAAACCGGATGGCGAACTGGTAATAGATACGGAAGAATTTCATGGCGTAATGCATGGAAATAAAATTAAAAATGTTCCCTTTATCAGAGGCGTTTTTAATTTTGTGGATTCTTTGATTCTTGGAACACGTACATTAACGTATTCGGCTGATTTTTTTGAAGATGAAACAGCAAAAGAAACGAAGCTGGACCAATGGTTTCAAAAGACTTTTAAGGATAAGGCAGACAGTGTACTGTCCGGTATTACCGTAACCTGCTCCATTGTTCTTGCGGTTGCCATTTTTATGGTCCTGCCTTATTTCATCAGTTCTTTCATGGAGAAATTTGTAAGAAGCACCATGATTCTTGCCCTGATAGAAGGACTGATTCGTCTGGCTGTTTTTGTCGGCTATGTGGTTCTGATATCTGCCATGGAAGATATTAAACGGGTGTATATGTATCATGGGGCAGAACATAAATGTATTAACTGTATTGAGCATGGAAAGGAACTGACGGTAGAAAATGCCATGAAAAGCAGCCGTCTCCATAAACGCTGCGGAACCAGCTTTATGTTGTTTGTTATGCTGGTGAGTATTATTTTATTTATGTTTATCCATGTGGAAAATCCGGTGCTCAGGGTTGTAATCCGGATTTTGCTGGTTCCGGTCATTGCAGGAATTTCTTATGAAATTATCCGTCTTGCAGGAAATAACAGCAGCAATCCTCTGGTGAGAATCATCTCTGCACCGGGAATGTGGTTACAGACACTGACGACCAAGGAACCGACAGAGGATATGGTGGAAGTAGCCATAAAATCCGTAGAAGCGGTGTTTGACTGGAGAGAATATTTAAAAGAAGAATCTGAGTAATGATAAAAGAAAAGAAGAATTTTTGTATCATTACGAAAAAAAGCAGGTAAAACAGATATGGAATATAAAGAAATCTATCTTTGGGGCAGCAGTGAACTGCAGGATGCAGGCATTGAGGAATATGGACTGGATGCCAGACTGCTTTTGGAATTTGTCTGTAATACTGACCGGAACACCCTGTTAGTACATGGAGACAGGGCTGTTTCACAGGAGGAAGAAGAAAAGTACCGAAAGGCAGTTACCAAAAGAAAAAGCAGAATACCGTTACAGCATATTACCGGGGTTCAGGAGTTTATGGGGCTGGAGTTTTTAGTAAATGAACATGTACTTTGCCCCAGACAGGATACGGAATGTCTGGTAGAAGAAGTGATGCGGTATTTAAATGATGGTGACAGGATTCTGGATATGTGTACCGGTTCGGGGTGCATTCTGTTTAGCTTATTGCATTATTCCAACCATTGCAGCGGGATAGGGGCAGATATTTCAAAAGAGGCTTTAAATGTGGCAGAAGAAAATGCCAAAAAAATAGGTGCCATGCCTCGCATCCATCCATGGAACGAAAATACAGTACAGCTTGTACAGTCTGATTTGTTCGGGAACATAAAGCCGGAAAAATTCGATATTATTGTATCAAATCCGCCCTATATTGCAAGCAGTGTGATTCCGACCCTGATGGAAGAGGTAAGGGAGCATGAGCCGAAGCTTGCCCTGGATGGAAAAGAAGACGGATTATATTTTTATGACAGAATCCTGGAAGAAGGACCTGGTTATCTCAAAAAAGGCGGTATGCTCTTTTTTGAAATCGGTCATGACCAGGGACAGGCTGTATCGGACAGGATGGAAAAAGCAGGTTTTACTTCTGTTACGGTGGTAAAGGACTTCGCAGGAGCCGACCGGGTTGTGTGCGGAAGATACCTGTAGTTAAATAGAAAGATGAGGGAATAGAAATGTTTGATAAATTGGAAGGTTTACTCATTCGTTATGAAGAAATCATGAGTGAATTACATGAGCCTAACGTGGCAAATAATCAGGAACGTTTTCGGAAACTGATGAAAGAACAAAGTGACCTGACTCCCATTGTGGAAGCATATACAGAATATAAAAAATGTAAGCAGGATATTGAGGACAGTCTTTCCATGTTAGATATGGAATCTGACGAGGACATGAGAGAGATGTTAAAGGAAGAATTATCTTTTGCCAAAAAAAGGGTGGAAGAACTGGAAGAGGAAATGAAGATTCTGCTTCTTCCCAAAGACCCGAATGATGAAAAGAACGTAATCGTGGAAATTCGTGCCGGTGCCGGCGGGGATGAAGCTGCCCTTTTTGCGGCAGAGATTTATCGTATGTATGTGCATTATGCAGAAGGCAGACGCTGGAAGGTAGAAACCATGGAAGTGGAAGAAATCGGTATCGGCGGTATGAAAAGCGTTACGTTTATCATTTCCGGAAATGGAGCTTATTCTGTGATGAAATACGAATCCGGCGTACATCGTGTACAGCGTGTACCGGAAACGGAGTCCGGAGGTCGTATCCACACTTCTACCATCAGTGTGGCAGTGATGCCGGAGGTTGGTGAAGATATTGATATTAAGATTGACGATAAGGATATCCGTATTGATGTAATGCGTGCTTCCGGAAATGGCGGTCAGTGTGTCAATACTACAGACTCTGCAGTGCGTTTAACTCACTACCCAACCGGAATTGTGGTTTACAGTCAGACAGAAAAATCAC
>CAZDAT010000169.1:0-3630 GCA_964503695.1 uncultured Lachnospiraceae bacterium | reverse complement strand
AAATGCATAAGGCGGCAGAATATGGTATTGCGGCCCACTGGAAATATAAAGAGGCTTCTGACGGAAAGAAAATAGAGCTTCAGGAAGAGCAGAAGCTGGTGTGGCTCAGACAGATATTGGAATGGCAGAGAGATATGTCTGACAATCGTGAGTTTATGCATTTATTAAAAAGCGATTTGGATTTGTTTTCAGACAGTGTCTATTGTTTTACACCTACGGGAGAAGTAAAAAACCTTCCGGCAGGAAGTACCCCCGTGGATTTTGCCTATAATATTCATTCGGCAGTTGGAAACAAAATGATAGGTGCCAGGGTAAATGGAAAGCTGGTAACCATTGATTATAAGATTAATAACGGAGACCGGATTGAGATTATTACGTCTCAAAATTCCAAAGGTCCCAGCCGCGACTGGTTAAATATCGTAAAAAGCACCCAGGCAAAAAATAAGATAAACCAGTGGTTTAAAGCAGAACTAAAAGATGAAAACATTATCAAGGGCAAGGACTTATTGAATGCTTACTGCAAGGCAAAGGCAGTTAATATTTCGGATGTCATGAAACCGGAATATATGGAACGCATTATGCGAAAGTACGGTTTCAAGGAATGGGATGCGGTACTGGCAGCTTTAGGACATGGCGGATTAAAAGAAGGTCAGATTATCAATAAGATGCTGGAATTTTATGAAAGAGAACATCGAAGAATCATGACCAATGAAGAAGTGGAGGCTTTGGTTGCAGAAAATAATGCGGCTAAAATGCAGCCAAAACAGGCAAAAAAGGGAATTGTCGTAAGAGGGATTGATGATGTGGCAGTCCGCTTTTCCAAGTGCTGTTCTCCGGTTCCGGGTGACGAAATTGTCGGTTTTGTTACCAGGGGTCGCGGTGTTTCCATTCACAGGACAGACTGTATCAACATTATGAGCCTGCCGGAAATCGACCGGATGCGTCTGATTGATGCGGAGTGGCAACAAATGACACAAGAGGGCGGAAGTGAAAAATATACAGCAGACATTAATGTATATGCCAATAACAGGAACGGACTGCTGGCTGACATATCCAAGGCTCTTACGGAAAAAAATATAGATATTCTATCCCTGAATACAAGAGTAAGTAAGCAGGGCGTGGTAACCATGTCGATTTCTTTTGAAATATCCGGCAGGGATGAACTGAACCATGTAATTGAAAAAATTCAGAATATTGAAAGTGTCATAGATATTGAGAGAACTACCGGTTAAAAACAAAACGGTGAAAAGCAGCAGGAGGAAGAAAATGATAAAAGTCGGAAAGATTGTAATGGGAAGTGTACAGACAAACTGTTACTTTTTATATCGGGAAAATGATAACAAAATAATCGTGGTTGACCCGGCAGACCAGGGGGAATATCTGTATAATGCATTCGTGGGTAAGGGATATGAGATAGCCGCGATTTTACTGACACATGCACATTTTGACCATATCTGGGGCTGCAACAGGCTCAGGGAACTGGCAGGAGTAAAGGTATATGCCTGTATCGAAGAAAAAGAATTGTGCGAGGATGCCTGTTTAAACGTGTCGGAAGAGGTAGGAAGACCTTATGTGGTAACCGTGGATGAATATTTAAAAGATGGCGATAAGGTCATTATTGAAGGCATGAAATTCAGGGTCATTGAAACTCCTGGGCATACGAAAGGAAGCTGCTGCTATTATTTTGAAGCAGATAAAATTTTAATCAGCGGTGATACCCTGTTTGAAGGCTCTGTAGGAAGAACGGATTTACCGACCGGGGACAGTGCGGTGCTGGAAGAGTCATTGAAGAGTAAATTAATGTATCTTCCGGAAGAGACAATTGTTTTTCCGGGACACGGAGGAAGTACCACGATTAAAGACGAAAAGTTATATAATCCATATTGCAGATGATGTTTCGGGACAGATATCTGCAACGAAAGAGGAGAAAATAAATGATAGCAGTCAAAATAAATCAGATGGGGTTTGAATATGATATTCACTCTCTGGTGAAAGCATTTTATCCTGCCGAGGATGTTAAGGTGTTCGAAGAGGGAACAAAAGAGACAGAATCCACAGAAGGCATGCCGGAGTGTGAAGTATTTTTTGATAAGACTTTTGTTTCTTTTAAAATATATTCAAAGGAAACTGCACATGAAAAAGAGCAAGGTAAAAACGCAGCCTGTCTTTTTAAAGAGGACAGGGTAAGCCTGGCTGAAAATGACGAACGTTCACAAATAAAGTGTAAAGTAAAGCATCTGATGTACCGGGTGCTTTCAGAATATACCGGAAAAGTTCTGCCATGGGGAAATCTGACGGGAATCCGGCCGACGAAGATTGCATATGGTCTTTTGGAAGAAGGTAAGTCAAAAGAAGAAATTGTTGCCTATCTTAAAGATACGTATGATTGTAGTGAGCAGAAAGCCGTTTTAAGTATTGAGATTGCCAAAAGAGAACGTGACTTATTATCCACACTGCACTATGAGGATGGGTATAGTCTGTATATCGGAATCCCATTTTGTCCTACAACCTGCCTGTATTGCTCCTTTACCTCATATCCCATAGGGGTATGGAAAAAGAGAATCGGGGAATATCTGCAGGTATTGAAGAAAGAACTGGATTATGTCAGTAAAGCTTTTGGGGACAAGATTCTTGATACGGTATATATCGGAGGTGGTACTCCCACCACCCTGGAGCCGGAAGAACTGGAAATATTATTGTCCTATGTAAAAGAAAAATTTGATTTTTCTTCGGTACAGGAATTTACAGTGGAAGCCGGCAGGGCAGACAGTATTACGAAGGAAAAGTTAGAGGTGTTAAAAAAATATGGAGTGACCAGAATCTCTGTGAATCCCCAGACCATGAAGGAAGAAACTTTAAAAATCATAGGAAGACGCCATACGACAGAACAGGTAAAAGAAGCTTTTTTACTGGCAAAAGAAGTTGGTTTTTCCAATATTAACATGGATTTGATTTTAGGACTTCCGGGAGAGACAAAGGAAGATGTAGCTTACACCATGGAGGAAGTTAAAAAGCTTGCACCGGACAGTCTGACGGTACATTCCCTGGCAATTAAACGGGCATCAAAGCTGAATGGGTGGATTGAAGAGCATGGAATGGAAAGCATGAAGAATACGGAAGAAACCATGGAAATCGCAGACAAAGGTGCAAAAGAAATGGGAATGAAACCCTACTATCTGTACCGCCAGAAGAATATGTCGGGAAATCTGGAAAACGTGGGTTATGCAACAGAAGGAAATTATGGTATTTATAACATTCTGATAATGGAAGAGAAACAGACTATTGTAGCATGCGGGGCAGGAACCATTACCAAAAGAGTATTCCCGGGAAAACGCATTGAAAGATGTGATAATGTTAAGGATGTGGCTCTTTATATAGAAAAGATTGATGAAATGATTGAGAGAAAACGGAAGTTGTTTGAGGAATAAATTACCTTCATGTAAATTAAGCTAAAATTAAGGTGAAATTTCTTTTTTTCTGTAGACAAACAAAGTATAATGTATATGTAAAATTTTGATTATATACAATATAAAATAAAAAGAACTATGGCAAGAAAGAGAGTTAAATTTTGAATAATTATAAAATAATGCTTGTGGATGATGAGCCGGATATTTTAGATTTATTGGAAAA
>CAZDAT010000168.1:0-3634 GCA_964503695.1 uncultured Lachnospiraceae bacterium | reverse complement strand
ATTCAAATTTAAGAACAATCAAATATTTTAGGAGGTAACAATAATGGGTAAAAAGCTGAGTACACTTCCCACACCGCTAAAGATTCCATCCACCACCAGGGAACGTAATACTTCATTGACTCCGGCTCTTACCATCCATCCCTGTACTGCAATGGTCATCTTTTCTATAATCCCCTCTAAAATTCCCTGCATCCATGCCCCGATTACATTAAAGGACAGATAAAAGGTCAGGGCAATGATTACGGCAAAGGAAGGCAGTGCCGTATACTTTCCCGTCAGAATCTTATCGATTCGGATGCTTCGTTCTCTTTCTTTGCTTTCCTTGGGTTTTATGACACATTCATCTACAAGATTTTTGATAAAGGAAAAACGCATATCTGCTATGGCGGCTGCCCTGTCCAGTCCCCGCTCCGTTTCCATCTGCACAATAATGTGTTCCATGGTTTCCTCTTCATTAGGGCTTAATTTTAAAGCCTCTTTTACACTTTCATCCCCTTCTACCAGCTTGGTAGCTGCAAAACGAATGGGAATATCGGCCGCCCTTGCATGGTCTTCGATTAAATGCATGATTCCATGCAGACATCTATGTACTGCCCCATTGTGGTCATTTTCACCGCAAAAATCTTTTCTGCCCGGACTTTCCTGATATTTTGCCACATGAAGTGCATGGTCAATGAGTTCATCCACTCCTTCATTTTTTGCTGCGGAAACAGGTACTACCGGAATCTGTAGCATCTCTTCCATGGCGTTGATATAGATGGTACCGCCATTTCCCCGGACTTCATCCATCATGTTTAAGGCAAGCACCATGGGAACATCCAGTTCCATAAGCTGCATGGTCAGATACAGATTCCTTTCTAAATTCGTGGCATCCACGATATTAATAATGCCGGCAGGTTTCTCTTCGATAATAAATTTCCGGGAAACAATCTCTTCACTGGTGTAAGGAGACAGGGAATAAATTCCCGGTAAATCCGTCACCAGGGTGTTCTCATTCTGCTTAATGCTTCCGCTTTTCCTGTCTACCGTAACACCGGGAAAATTTCCTACGTGCTGATTGGCTCCGGTAAGCTGGTTAAACAGGGTTGTCTTCCCGCAGTTCTGGTTTCCTGCCAGGGCAAAGGTTAGTCTGGTTCCTTTGGGAAGCGGATGTTCCTCGTCTTTACTGTGAAAAATCCCGCCTTCTCCCAGACCCGGATGTGCCTTTTTTTGCTTTTCGGCATTTTTTGCTTTTTCCACCTTTTTTTCTGCCATCTTCATATCTAAAGCTGCATTTTTGTTCCTGTCCGGAAGCAGGGCTACTTCTATTTTTGCCGCATCTTCCAGTCGTAATGTCAATTCATATCCATGAATCTTTAATTCCATGGGGTCTCCCATGGGAGCAAATTTCATCACAGTCACTTCTGCCATGGGAATCACGCCCATATCCAGAAAGTGCTGCCGCAAAGCACCTTCTCCGCCCACACTCCGGATAATGGCAGACTGCCCCGCCTTTACTTCTTTTAATGTCATCTTCTTCTCCCCTTTTCCAAGGTTACTTGTATGATTCCTGCTGATAGCTGAACTTTTATTTTTATAACGATTATAACATACTCTTATATTTCGGAAAAGGGCAGGAAAAAGTAAATCATAAATTTTACTTTTTTCTTTTATTTGCGCATTTTGGAACTGGTGAAAAGGCTTGCAATATATCCAAAAATCAGTGCCGCACTACAGCCTACGGCACCGGACTTAAATCCTCCCATAAACAATCCTATAATTCCTTCCTCATCTACCGCTTCCTTCACGCCTTTCATTAACACATTTCCAAATCCAAGCAGCGGCACACTGGCTCCGGCTCCGGCAAATTCCACAAACGGCTCATAAATTCCCACAAAACTTAATATCGCCCCCAGACAGACTAATAACACCATAATTCTTCCCGGAAGCATTTTTGTCTTTTCCATCAGAATCTGCACCAGGGCACAAATAATTCCGCCAACCACAAATGCCTTTATATACGCCATAAAAACCTCCCAATAAACATTTTCTTAGGGACTGCATCAATTCAAAATATGAAAAGTGTTAATCATAAACAAAAAAAGATAGCAGCCTATATGACTACTATCTCCCATATTTTTCTTTTTATTCATAATTATCTGCGATTTCTTCTGCTATCCTGCGTATGGTTTTTCCCTCGCAGTCCATGACAAAATCTGCATATTTTTCGTATAAAGGAACTCTTTCTTCATATAATTCCTGTAAGCCCTGCCCTTCTTTTAAAGCAACACCTCTTTTTTGTAAGTCACCCAGTCGGTCAGTAAGAGAGTCCAGTGTCAGTTTCAGATATACTATAAAGCCTGTCTTTTTCAAGTGCTCCATGGCATCTGTTCCATAAATCACACTGCCCCCTGTAGCAATCACACTGTTTGCCACATCCAGTCCGGCATTCTCTTTATTTTCTATTTCCAGAAAGCCCTCCAGACCATGCTCCGTAATCAGCTCATGTAAAAGCTGTCCTGTGTTTTCCTGAATCACCAAATCCGAATCCACAAATCTCTTTCCCAAAACTTTGGCAAGTACCACGCCTACGGTACTTTTTCCGGCTCCCGGCATTCCTATTAAAACAATATTATTTTTCAAAAGCCCTGTTCCTGCCTTTCTCTTCTGTTACCGCCACGTTATCCCAGATATCCTATCACTTCCACTTCACATAAAACATTCTTTGGAAGCTGTTTTACTGCCACACAGCTTCTGGCAGGTTTTCCGGTAAAATACTTCTCATAAATCTGATTAAACGCAGCAAAATCTCCCATATCGGCTAAGAAGCAGGTGGTTTTGACTACCTTTGTATAATCAATTCCTGCCTCTTCCAGGATTGCCCCTATATTCTTCATAACCTGCTCAGTCTGGGCTTCAATCCCCTTGGCTTCAATTTCACCATTTGCCGGGTTAATCGGAATCTGACCGGATGCAAACAAAAATTTGTCCACAAGAATTGCCTGTGAATATGGCCCTATTGCCGCAGGTGCTTTATCTGTTGTTAATGTCTTCATACTATTTGTCTCCTTTTTCAGCTTTTTTCTTTTTCCATTATATCACTGCACTTTAAATATATTCCAGTGCCTTTTTGCATTTTCTGTTACTCCTCGAATTCCACCGTAACATAAAAGCCGCGTTCATTTTCCATGACCTGTATCACTTTTCCTTCACTTACATTCAGACGGTCTTTGAAAGAAATATTTCCGGACATGGCAAGCGAAGGGTCGATGGTATAGTAATAGTTGCTTGGAAGAATCCCCTCTGTTACCGTAACATGGTCTCCCTCTTTTAACAATCCCTGCCGTTCCATCTTAAATTCCATGGTACGCATAATTTCACCTCCCATCATCCATGAAAACTATCTTATAGCCTTTTTAGGAATAATTCAAGCCTGTTCCGGCACCTTTCCTCTTCTTGATTGTCCTCAAATGCCTGGCACATATCGTATACTTTCTTACCTTTCTCGTATTGCTTTTAAGTCTTCTTTACTCTCCTGCAATAGCCTTCAATGACTTCTCGATTTCTTCTATTGAAGGAAGTGAGCTTTCAATCTCCTTTGGAAGAACCTTCGACAACTGGTATTCTGAAATACCTATAGGCACACTACTGGCTT
>CAZDAT010000167.1:0-3695 GCA_964503695.1 uncultured Lachnospiraceae bacterium | reverse complement strand
CTCCACCGGACGTTATCCGGCATCCTGCCCTGTGAAGCCCGGACTTTCCTCACCTGTTATAAAAACAGCCGCGATCACTTATCCCACTTATTTTTTATCAAACATTACTTATTATAATACTTTTCTTCTATCTTGCAAATCTTTTTTGTACACTTTATACCTTAAAACAGCTTCCGCCCACAAATTCTCTTACGATGGAGTTTTTCGGGAGCTCTTCATCACCAATTCCCAGAAAATATCCCAAGAATTTCAAAAGCCTTTTTGCCTCATAATATTCCGGCTCTCCCTTGGCAATTCCAAATAACAATGGTTCTGCATGGATTTTTAACATGGCAAGCTCATAAAGTGTTGCCGAGTTAAACATGGCATCCGCACTTTCCTGGTAAGGGAAAATATTTTCTTCCTCTCCTTTTCTTACCGACTGCCACATTTCCAGGGTTCTTTTGGCACTGGTTCCCCTGGTTCTCGCATCCCGCACCATACGCCGGAACAGTCTTCCATCTGTGGTCGGAATCCGGTTATGTTCATCTATGTTCAGACAGGTTAATGCACTGATATATATTTTATACTTACTGTCTTTTGGAAGTGCATAGGACATTTTATCATTCAGTCCATGTATTCCTTCAATCACAAGTATGTCATCTTCCTTCAGAGTCTTAAAATCACCATGATATTCCCTCTGTCCATTTTTAAAGTTGAACCTTGGCATTTCCACGGTCTTTCCTGCCAGCAAATCCAGCATATCGTTATTGAATTGTTCTACGTCAATGGCTTCCAGGCATTCAAAGTTATAATCTCCGTTTTCATCCCTTGGCGTTTTTTCCCGGTTCACAAAGTAATCATCCACTGCAATCGGATGGGGATTTAAACCATGGGTGCGAAGCTGGGTTGACAGCCTGTGGGAAAAGGTGGTCTTGCCGGAAGAAGAAGGACCTGCTATCATAACAAATTTCACATTTTTTCTTCTTGCTATCTCACTTGCTATTTCCGCAATTTTTCGCTCCTGCAATGCCTCCTGCATTAAAATCACGTCCTGCAGACGGTTCTCACAAATGGCTCTGTTCAAATCTCCTACATTCACCACTCCGATATCCTCTGCCCACTTTTCGGTTTCCATAAGAGTCGCAAATAATTTTTCCCTGGGAACAAAGGGAAGCAGTTCCCCTGGTTTTTCTCTTGTAGGAAGAATTAATAAAAGACCGCCTTTGTACGTTTCCAGTTCAAACAATTTCAGATATCCGGTATTGGGAACCATATAGCCATAATTATAATCATAATAGCCATCCAGACAATACAGATTAACATAAGAGCTTCTCCGGTACCAGAACAGTTCCTCCTTATCTTTCATTCCCTGTCCGGCAAAAATTTCCCTGGCTTCATCAATATGATACGCCCGTTTTACTATAGGCAGGGCCGCATCTGTCAGTTCCCGCATTCTTGCCTTTACTTTTTCTACCAGCTCTCCGGTTACACTAATATCACCCTTTACGGAGCAGTAATATCCCTGTCCTAAAGAAAATTCTACCTTAAGCTTTCCTTTTTTTATTTCTCCTGTTACATCACAGAATGCCTTCACCAATAAAAGGATGGCACTTCTGACATAGGTAGAATATCCTATTTTATCCTTCATGGTGATAAATTTAATTTCACTGTTTTCTTTCGATACCGTTTTTGCCAGTTCGCGGATTTTTCCATTTTCCACCGCAATTAAAATAGGGGCATCATATGCACTCTGGTATTCTTTGGCAAGGGTTTCAAATGTGGTTTTTTCAGGAATCTTTCTTTTTTCATTTTCGATATTTACTGTAATCATCTGCTCCCCCATTCCTTTCTTTAAACGACAGTCCAAAAAGGTTCTTTTTCCACCGCTTTTTTGATACAGATACCGGTAAGTTTTCTTGTTAAAGCTTCCTCCATATAAGAAGAAAAAATTTTTTCCAGACCAAAGTGTCCGGCATCTATGATTGCCACTCCTTTTTCCACGGCATCCAGTCCATTGTGATGACCGATGTCTCCGGTCAGAATTACCTTTGCTCCCTTTTCAATGGAAACATCTATATAGTCCTTTCCGGAGCCGGGAATCAACGCCAGTCTGTCCACCATTTGTGCGGCATCCCCGAACACTCTTACACAGCTTAAGGCACATTTATCTTTCACATACCTTGCACATTCTTCTAAGGATACAGGCTTTGCCAGTTCTCCGATACGCCCGATTCCCTCCTTGGAAATCTCATCCTGAAAAGTAACATCGAGCACCTGACGGTTTAGCAGTTCCAGCTTATCCGCTACCGCATCAGCCATTCCCATAACATCAAAATTGGTATGCATGGCATAATAACAGATGTCATTCTGAATCAGTTCATACACTCTTTTTCCGATAAAATCTTTTCCGGTAACGGATTTCATTCCCGAAAAAATCAGAGGATGATGGGTAATCAGTAAATCCGCTTCCCAAGTAACTGCTTCCTTTACCACATCACCGGAAGCATCCAGAGCCAAAAGTATTTTTTTTATTTCTTTATCTTCCCTGCCTAAAAGCAGGCCTACATTATCCCATTTTTCCGCAAAAGCTTTGGGGGCAATGCCTTCCAGACATTCCATTACTTCCTTACATTTCATCCAAAAACCACTCCAATCCCCGGCTGATATTCTTTATTTTTTCTTCAATTTCTTTTTTCCGCAATCTGCTTTTGACCGTATCAACAAGCTTTAAATTGTGCAGGATATCAGACTGTATTTTTTCTTCATTTTTCAAATACTGCAATAAAATGGGATTTTTACTTTTCAGAAGCTTTTCTCCGTATTCATCCCATACCTGCTGAAGCTGCGGCAGGGTTACATTTCCCTTTTCTACTTCTTTTCTTAGCGAATCCGGCAGTTTTTCCAGACGGATATCCTCTTGTTTTCCCGGCACGACTTTCATCATGGGATAAAATTTTCCGTCTTCATAAATCATGTTTTCTTTTTCAATATGCCACCCTGTTTCCCTGATAAACCGACGTACCTTCGCTATTTCTGACTGGGGCTGCAGGACAAATTCTTCCAGCTTTAAAAATTTTTCAAGACTGTCCTGTATTATCTGAATCATCAGCCTGCCCCCCATTCCTGCCATCAGGGCTGCCTCAACCTCCAGTCTTTGTCCTTCGTTTTTTTCTTCCAGAAAACGGATTTCTTTTGCACCATCGGAAAGTCTTGTTTCAATATATGTAGAAAGTTGTTTTTCATACACATGTTCTTTTGCTCTTTCTAACGGCCCCTTATTCACATCCATGGCAAGACAGTGGGATGCCTTCCTGTTTTCTATCAGATAAATAGACACAAATCCATGGTCACAGCCAATATCTGCTACTCTTTCATGAAAGTCTAACAAATCTGCAACAGCCTGTAATCTTTTTGACAGTTCCATATTAATCCAGATAATCCTTTAATTTACGGCTTCTGCTGGGGTGACGCAGCTTACGGAGTGCTTTGGCTTCAATCTGGCGGATACGTTCCCTGGTAACTTTAAATTCTTTTCCTACTTCTTCCAGTGTTCTGGCTCTTCCATCGTCTAACCCGAATCTTAATCTTAGAACCATCTGTTCTCTTTCGGTGAGTGTTCCAAGAACCTCTGTTAACTGCTCTTTTAACAGGGTAAATGCTGCTGCATCCGCAGGCACAGGTACATTATCATCCTGAATAAAGTCTCCTAAATG
>CAZDAT010000166.1:0-3745 GCA_964503695.1 uncultured Lachnospiraceae bacterium | reverse complement strand
AAGCTGCCGGATCCCAAGTTTCCTTAAATTCAATTCTCGCCCATTCGACTACATCGCCTGATAGTAATGTTTTTATGTTTGTTGGTATTGCCATGATTGCTCCTTCCTTCTACAAAATACTACTTTATTACATAAAATATCTAAAATCATATGGTCTATCATAAACCACTAAATCTTGCTTAGCTACTCGTGATAATATCTTACCGAAATCCAACGTCACCGGCAATATCTTATATAATCCATCCCCACTATTCCAATTCATTTTAGTAAGCATCAGAATTTCATTAACCAATTCCAAAGCTGATGATTTTCCCATAAATCTTTTTACCAACAATGGTGCAGGTATTCCTCTACCATTTTTGTAGTAATTGAAATTTCTTCCAGACAATTCATCATGCCGAACACTTCCATGTGTCCAAATTAAAAATGTATCTTTATCAAGTGGAATAACTGTTCCTCTTTGAATCGGGAATGGTGTTGCAAAATCATTCCGAAATCTTATAGCTCTCCACGAAGAAAATTCTTGAATTTGTAACAGCTCAATATTATCCACACCTGCAAGTCCTTTCGTTATTCCTTCCATTTCTTCCTTCGTAAAATGTGTTGTCTTATGTATCACAATTCTATTTAATTTATGCAATGGGACCGACTCGTCATATATTCTTTTTAAATTATTCATAAGACGGCAAGCATCTCCACTTCTCATATACGGATTTTTCTGTATAATTTGTGGATCTTTTAACGGACGTAAATACAATTTCATTCCATTTCCTTCTGAGTCAAACAACTGACTACATCCAATGGATATTCTTTCATTATTCTTTATTGATTGTACATAACTTAATCCAATATATGCCGTGTCATATCTTGTCATCTTGGGTTTCCACAATTTTCCAACAGACTTTGTATATATAGCTGTAGAAAGCCCCCACATAATCTTTGCCATATCGCTGTTAGTATGGACTGATCTTTCTTCTATTATCTGCGTAACGATACCTTTTCCTGCACAATATATTTTTAGTGAGTCATGCAAATCAAAATAAACATTTTCATTTTTCAGTTCGCGCATTTTACTTAACTGGCTTGGAATATAAATTACCAGAACATCAAATTCATGCTTTTCTCTTTCCATCACATCAATGTATCGACAAATCCCATTAAAGAACTCTTCAGCAGATGCCTTTAATGCACCACTTAAAGAATAACCCATAAATCTTTTAGTGTCATTTCCATTTGGAATATTCAATCCACATCTAAAAACATCTTGAAATCCTATATATTCTGGTAAAAAATCCTTATCCTGCTTTAAAGTTGTTATATGATGCTTATTTAGTTCACTTAAGTGCCTCCATATATCTGCTGCACATTCTCTTGGCGACAGCACTGCTAATCGTACACTTCGATTAGCATATGATTCTAATGGTCCATAATTAATTAATCCTTTTAATTGATTAACTGCAATGTAACTATCATTGTCATAATCAAAAGCAAGTTCTGTTTCCTTTGCTTGATAACATTTATCAATGCTACCTGTTCCTGCAAATCGAATTCGTTGTGTACTAAACTCCAATATAGCATTTCCCAATTCAAAGATTAACTTCCCATTCTTTGATAACTTCCGTATCCATATCTCTATCTTTTCATTCACCTGTTTGTTATACAGTGTTGACATTTCACTATTAACTATATTTGGGTACTCAAATCGCTCCAATTCTTCTTCATTACTTTTTAACACATGAACTGTTGGTAACAAATTCATAACCACATTGTCATTAACAAATGATACGGCGATTTTAATTGCATCATAAACAAAACAACCATTCTTAAAACGCTTGCTATTTTTATCAAAGTACTTAGCTTTTCCAAAAGAAGATAATCCTGCATTCGACAAATGATACTCTATAATTTCATAAAACATACCTATGATATCTGAATGTTCTAATTTCATCATATATGTAGGAATATCTATTTCTTCGATATCACTAATGTTTTTATCTGCAAATGCCTCTAATATTCCATTTTTACTCCCTAGCGCCCATACTTTTCCTTTATATAAAATAGCTACACAAGAATCATTAACTGTTGCTCTCAATTCTTTCCACGAAGTAATATTGGAACTAAACACATAACATTTTCTTGGAAATTGTACAGCTGGTAATGCGTTAGTTATTGCTGTTGCTGTATGTCTCCCTACCACATCATATATAATATCTTGTTTTTTATCATTACCCTTCCACAATTCATCAATGCTGGAGTTTTCTAAATTCATAGCCAGATACAGACTATACATCAAACTATCAAAATCATCAATTTCAACAACAGCTGATTGCTCATTTCCTATACAGGCTTTATCCATAAATTTGCTCGCCCTTAAACCCAACTCTACTCCCTTTGGTTTACACCAATATATACCCTTTTTTATCTCTCCTGCTTCAACTAACCCTTCCAATACAGTCATCACCGAGTTATCATTGCCAGCATATCCAACTATTATCAAACCATTTTCTCTTATAGTAGCCTTCCATATTTCTGCAATCTTATCTTCTAACTTCTGTAATTCTGTTTCTGTATTTTTTAATTTGTCAAACAAATAGTCCCCGTGCAATTTTATTATATTAGGGAATCCCTCATACAATGAAAAACCTACGCTATTACTAACTGCAGATGAAATAGTTTTAATTGAGATTCCCGAATTAATTGCATGTATACCCGCTTGCACTAAATCATCAAAATTAGTGGTCGAAACCAAATCTATCTTCCCATTAATTATCAATTCACCCAAACATAAATATCCTAGGGCAGGTTTTACATCTCGAACCTTATTTTGAATATAATACTCCCTGTCACGTCTTGACGGGTAACACTTTTCAAAATAAAAAGAATACTCCTGAGTTGACCACAATTCCGGATAACCTTCTTGTCCATCAAAATATGCTTGAATCTCTTTCTGTACACTTTCTTTTGACAAATCTCCATATATATTAGTTCTTATATTTCGTGCAGCACAATACAAATCTCTCTTAAAATCCCACACCATTTGCCCACCTGACGGTATATTAGACGAAACCGACGCTCCTGCTCCCAAGAGGAAAGACATGCTTTTATTCGGCTTAATTTTAAAACTATTTACAAATGTATTAGTATCTATTATTCTCATATTTTCCTCCTGACATTGTTCTCTTTATTTTAAAGATATCCAGATACACATAAACTCGTCCACAAATTTCTTTACAAACTCCTTGTCTAACGCTGTCTCCAGTGTTTCTTCATTATAATCTGCTGTTGGTGTCCAATTGTAAAAGCCGTGCATAACATATTCAAGATCAACTATACAAAACTTATCATGCATTCTGTTATAATTTTTCCACCCATGTCTCGGAATAACAACAACATCAAAGTTTTCTTTTAGTCGAGACAGCAATTTATAATTTGACTCTTCATCCGATATAATAATTCTTACATCTGCTCCCTCTTCTTTCTTGCATTTAATTCTTGAAAAATCGGTTCACTGCTAAACCAAGCAATTGCAGCCCATATAAGATACTTTGCATCTCTTATTCCTTGTATAACAGTCTCTTGAATTTCTGAAAACACAACATCATGTTCCATCTGCATGTTTTCCGATATTCTAATCAATGGTCTTATAGGAACTTCGCCTAGACCATACTCTTCTTATTTGGAATCTTCTCCAATAACTCCCTCGCATTATCAATGCCTACAACATTACCATCGTCATCTGTACCTA
>CAZDAT010000165.1:0-3788 GCA_964503695.1 uncultured Lachnospiraceae bacterium | reverse complement strand
ACAAAGCTTAAAAATATCAAAAGTGGCGGTGTAATTGAAAAAACCTTCCGTCCTACAGAAAAATGTCCGCAGGCTCGTATCGACAGAAAAGATATGCAGTATTTATATACGGATGGAGATTTATTCCACTTTATGGATCAGGAAACTTTTGAGCAGATTGCATTAAATGAAGATAATGTAGGAGATGCTCTTAAATTCGTGAAAGAAAACGATATTTGTAAAGTATGTTCCCACAATGGAAGTGTATTTGCCATTGAACCGCCATTATTCGTAGAACTTGAGATTACAGAAACAGAACCGGGCTTCAAAGGTGATACAGCTACCGGGGCTACAAAACCGGCAGTAGTAGAAACAGGAGCTACTGTATATGTTCCATTGTTCGTAGAGCTTGGTGATAAGATTAAGATTGATACCCGTACAGGTGAATACTTATCCAGAGTATAATTTGACGGCTGAATTCATAGAAGAATGTAAGACAACAGACATGTGCTGTTGTCTTTTTTTGTCCCGGAGAGAAAATTTTACCGGAACAAAATTTACTCATTGGCACATGTTTTGGAAGGGTGAAAGAAAAAAATTAAAGAAAGGTAAAAAGCAAACACGTCTTCTTTCATTCTTTTTGTTTGCGTCTCAAAGAAAATGAGACATGGGTATAAAATATGGAAGTATATGAATTTGCACAAAAAGTTACAAAAGCATTATCTGATTATTATGGAGAAGGAACAGAAGTAAAGACACACAAAATTTATAAAAATAACGGAGTACAGTTTTATGGAATCTGTGTTTTGGAAAAGGACAGAAATATCGCACCTACCGTTTATGTAAATGAGTTTTTTGCCCGGTATCAGAAAGGAGAGACTTTCGCGAATGTTATGCGGGAGATTATTCAGATTTTGGAACAGAACCGTGTGGAAGAGAGTATTGATGTTGAATTTTTTACAAACTATGAAAATGTAAGAAAAAAATTGGTACTTCGGTTAATCCATGAGGAAAAGAACCGGGAACTGTTAAAAGAAGTTCCGCATCAGAAGTTTATGGACCTGGCAGTTGTATGTCATTGCATTATGACAAATGAAGAAATCGGCTATGGAGCTATTCTGATTCATAAACAACATCTGGAGGTGTGGGGAATCGATGAAGAAACACTGCTTCGTGATGCTTTCGAAAACAGTCCAAAAATTGAACCGGGCAGTATTTTAAAAATGAGTGAAATGATAAAAGAGATTCTGCGTGGCTCAGTAAAAGAACAGATTGATAAAATATCCGATATCAGAGAAGAGCGAAAAGATGAATTATTAGATGTAACTCTGGAAAATATGGCAAGAGAAGTAGAAGAAATTCCCATGTATGTGCTGACCAATGGCAGAAAATATTATGGGGCTGCCTGCCTTGTATACCCGGATATGTTAAAACGTATTTCGGAAAAACTGCAGGGAGACTTTTACGTTCTGCCAAGCTCCGTACATGAAATTATTCTGATGAAAAAAACAGATGCGTTGGAAGAAGCTTCGCTGAATCAGATGATTGAAGAGGTGAATCAGACGCAGGTAACAAAAGAAGAATGGCTTTCCAATCATGCATATCTGTATCAAAGCAATAGTGGAAAACTCATATCTGTTACAAATCGTTTGTAATAGAACTTTTTTATTCAGACTTGAAAATTTAGATGGAATTAAATACGGATTATTATCGTTAATATTAAATTTTCCGCAGGAAATGAACTTAAAATGATCGGAGTCAGGAAAAATTCATTAAAACTTGACAGAGAAGAATATCTGTGGTAGTATGAACACTGGTTGTAATAAATTTGTAATAATTGTACAGCCAGTGTTTAATGCACCCGTAGTCTAATGGATAGAACGGAGGCCTCCGACGCCTTTAATGCAGGTTCGATTCCTGTCGGGTGCATTTTTGTTTGTGTGAAAGGAGTTTTTATGGATAAAACAAATTGGAAAGAGAAAGCAGGGCAGATAGTTTCCAAAATACAGGCTCAGGCTTCACGCTTACTCCAAATGTGTAAAGAAAATAAAAAAACAGCAGGCATCAGTGCTGTTTTCCTTGTTATTATTGTTATGGCATTTGTAACCATTGGCTTCATGGAAAAAAAAGAAGAGGAGGCTCCTGCACTTGCAGAAACGGAGAACGTTTCGGAGGGTGAAGAGTCGTTAACGGTTCCGGAAGAAGCTTTGGAAAAGGATGCGTATCCGGAAGTAAATAATCTGGTAAAACAGTATTATCAGGCTTTGGTCGATGGTGACATGGATACGATTAAAGGTATCAAAAATTATACTGACGATGAAGAAGAACTTAAAATCATAAAAAAGAGTGAATTTATCGAATCTTATCCAAGCATTACGGTTTATACCAAAAAAGGACCGGAAGAAGGTTCTTATGTAACCTATGTGCAGTATGAAGTAAAGTTTATTGATATTGAAAAAACAGCACCGGGATTAAATACGTTATACATTTGTACGGATGAAGAGGGCAATTACTATATTAATGCAAATGAACTGGATGAAAATGTTGTAGAATATCTGAAAGCGATTTCGGTGCAGAATGATGTCGTGGATTTATTTAATACGGTACAGGTTGCTTATAATGAGGTAAAAATGGAAGATGAAGCATTAAGTACTTTTTTGGATGAATTACCTAATTTGCTGGCAGAAGCCGTAAGTGAAGCGATAAGTGAGCAGGAAGCGGCAGAAGCAGCCCTGCAGCCGGAAGAAGAAGAGGAAGAACCGGAAGTTATTTTAGTAGTTACGAAAGTAAAAACAACCAGCTCGGTAAATGTCCGCAGCTCAGACAGTGTGGAAGCTGATAAAATCGGGCAGGCTTCGAAGGGGCAGGTTCTTGACCTGATAGAGGAAAAGGTCAATGGCTGGTCAAAAGTAAAATTTGATGGAAAAGAAGGTTATATTAAATCTGAATACCTTGAACCGGAAGAGACGCAGATGCAGGTAAATGAAGAGAAAACCGAAGCGGAAGAAGAAACAAATACCGAAGTAGCAGATACAGACAGTACATCCACGAAAAAAGGAAAAGCGACGGATACTGTGAATGTAAGAAAAACGGCAAGCACCGATGCGGATATTTTAGGCAAGATTACCAAAGGTGACGAACTTAAGGTTATTGAACAGATGAGTAACGGCTGGACAAAGATTGAATATTCCAACGGTCAGGCTTATGTAAAATCCGATTATGTTGAAATGCAGTAGAAAATAAATAAAAACTGTTATCAGAAGATAAAAGCTGATAGCAGTTTTTTTCATTGTCTGGTGTTTTTTGCATCATAATCAAAGAGGCTTTATTCATGCAGACAGGGGTTGTGTATTTTTACAGAGACTTAGCTGTTACCGGGAAATTAACATTATGGATGCAAAAATACTTGTATACATTAAATTTCATGGTTTAGTGTAGAAAAGTATTGCAATGGAAAAAGATATGTTATAAAATAATCGGGTAATGAGTTTGTTGGAAAATGCTCTTACAGGCAGAAGTTAGGAAGCTTAGTGAAAGGTAGGAGGAAGAAATTATGTCATACGTAGACGAAATCATTGATTTAGTGGTAGAAAAAAATCCTGCACAGCCGGAATTTCATCAGGCAGTCAGAGAGGTGTTGGAATCTCTCAGAGTTGTAGTGGAAGCTCATGAGGAAGAATACAGAAGAGATGCATTATTAGAGAGAATGGTAAATCCTGAAAGACAGATTATTTTCCGGGTTCCATGGGTAGACGATAAAGGTCAGGTACAGGTAAATACAGCGTACCGGGTACAGTTCAATAGTGCAA
>CAZDAT010000164.1:0-3841 GCA_964503695.1 uncultured Lachnospiraceae bacterium | reverse complement strand
TGAAATTTTAGATTCCTTGCTTCCCGATACTGTTTATAGTGCAAAATCCGGAGGCGCCCCGGAACATATCCCGCAGCTTACCTATGAGCATTACCTTAAAATGCACGAAACCTATTACCATCCGTCAAACAGCTATATCTATCTGTATGGAAATATGGATATGGCAGAAAAACTTGTGTTTATAGATGAAAATTATCTGTCTTCTTTTGAAAAGCGGGAAATGGATACAAAAGTGGAAACCCAGAAGCCCTTCTTAAACCCGGAAGAAATCAGAAAACAGTATTCGGTTTCCGAAGGAGAAGCTTTAAAAGAAAATACCTATTTAAGCTATAATATTGCCATGCAGAGTAATTTAAATGCCGAGCATTATCTGGCATTTCAGATACTGGATTATGTGTTGTGTTCTGCACCGGGGGCGGTGGTAAAACAGGCTCTTTTGGATGCGGGTATCGGAAAAGATGTTTATGGCTTTTATGACAATGGTGTGAAACAGCCATATTTCAGCATTGTAAGTAAAAATACGGATTTGGAGAAAAAAGAAAAATTTGTATCTGTGATTGAAGATAAATTGCGGTTTCTTACAGAAGAAGGGTTAGATAAAAAAGCTTTGACAGCGGCTTTAAATTATTACGAATTTAAGTATCGGGAAGGAGATTATGGTTCCTATCCGCCAGGGCTTATGTATGGCTTGCAGATTCTGGACAGCTGGCTGTATGATGATAGCCTTCCTTTTCTTCATGTGGAAGCAGATGCTACATTCAAAGCTTTAAGGGAAAAAATCAGCACAGATTATTATGAGACCTTAATTCGGGACTATTTGTTGGAAAATAACCATAAAACGATTCTTATCGTAGAGCCTGTGGAGAATCTGGCAGAGAAAAAAGAACAGGCACTGCATGAAAAATTACAGAACTATAAAGCTTCACTTTCAGAAGAAGAAAAGAAGAAAATAGTGGAAGATACAGCCGCACTGTTAGAGTATCAGGAAAGAGAAGATACTCCGGAAGAATTAAAATGCATTCCTCTTTTGGAAAAAGAAGACATAAAAAAGGAAACAGAACGTTTATATAACGAAGAAAAAAGGATTGCAAACAGTGTCAGCCTGTATCATGATATTTTTACCAATGGCATCAGTTATTTCAGACTGATGTTTAATGCCGCAAAGGTGCCCTATGAGGATTTGGAATATCTGGGGCTGTTAAAGCATGTGATAGGACTGACAGATACAAAGAAATACTCCTTTAGTGAATTATTTAATGAAATTCATATAGAAACCGGAGGAATGGCTCCTGTGATTAATTTATACACGGATGCCAAAGACCTTTCCCGGTGTCAGGTATATTTTGAATGGAAGGTAAAAACACTGGATGCCAAATTGCAGCCGGCATATGAATTAGCAAAGGAAGTGCTGCTTAATTCTGTATTTGAAGACGAAAAAAGGCTTTATGAGATTCTTGCAGAGTTAAAATCCCAGATGCAGTCGGATATGACCTCATCCGGTCACAGGGTTGCCATGGGAAGGGCAGCTTCTTACTTTAGCAAACCGGCAGCAATTTCGGAAAAAATCAATGGGATTTCCCTGTATCGTATGGTGGATGAACTTGAAAAGAACTTTGAAAACAGAAAAGACGAGGTAAAGAAAAAGCTGCAATCCGTTTGTAAGTTCTTATTCCGCCCGGAAAATCTGATGTTTGATTTTACCGGAAGCAGGATGGCTTATGAAGAATTTGCAAAGATTACGGCAGATTTTTCTGAAAAGCTTTATACAGAAGAAATAAATACCAAAGGTTTTCACATAGTACCGGAGAAGAAAAATGAAGCATTTATGACAGCCGGACAGGTACAGTATGTGGCAAAAGCCGGAAATTTTCTTGAAAAAGGACTTCCCTACACAGGAGCACTGAGAATGTTAAAAGTAATCATGGGATATGATTATTTGTGGAATCAGATTCGTGTAAAGGGAGGTGCCTATGGCTGTATGTCGGGATTTTCCAAGAATGGAGACAGTTATTTTGTGTCTTACAGGGACCCGAACCTGACAAAAACTTTGGAAAATTATGATGGGGCTGTGGAATATCTCCGTAACTTTGAAGGGGATGAAAGAACCATGACCAGATATTTAATCGGAGCCATCAGTGATCTGGATGCACCCCTGACACCGCAAAGCAAGGGCTTAAGGTCGTTATCTGCTTATATGACAAACCAGACCCGGGAAGATTTTCAGAAAGAACGGGATGAATTATTGAATACCGATGAAAAAACCATAAGGCATCTTGCCAGGTATGTGGAAAGCTTTTTGGAAGATGAATGTATCTGTGTGGTAGGAGCCGCGGCGAAAATAAAAGAAAACGAAGAAATATTCGGACAGGTAGAAAATCTTCTTTAAAAATGAAGATTTTCTTAAGAAAGCCGAAAAAATAACAAAAAAAATCCTCTTTTTTCATAAAAAATGTTATAATTACCCTACAGTTGAAGGACAGAGTAAACTGTAGGGAAAAAGGGAAAAAGTAAAAAATTTAAAGGAGGATTTTGGTATGAAGAAGAACAGAATCGTTTGTCTGCTGGGAATGTGTATGTTAGCGGCAGGCTTACAGACCGGATGCGGAAGTAATTCTTATGATATGTCTGCTGCAGAGACCACAGAAAGTGCCGCAGAAGAAATCGTTTATGAAGATGAAGCAGGTGGTATCATAAACAGCGGCAGTACAGCGGATAGTGTCCAACAGGAAAGTGTGACAGACACAGCAAATGAGGCAGGGCATACGGAACGGAAACTGATTAAAACGGTAGACATGAATCTGGAAACTGAGAATTATGATTCTTTCATGTCTGATTTGGAAAAAACGATAGAAATTCTGGGCGGTTATATCGAGTACCGGGATGCTTATTATGGAAGCTACAGTAACAGGGTCAACGGTTCTCATAACCGGAATGCAACTCTTACCGCAAGGATTCCGGCAGATAGCTTGTCCGGTTTTACCGATAAAGTGGGTAAACTTGGCAATATCACATATGAAAGCGAATCCGTGGAAGATGTGACCTTACAATATGTGGATTTAGCCAGTCATAAAAAAGTGCTTGTGACAGAGCAGGAACGTTTGATGGCACTTCTTGAAAATGCAGACAATATGGAAGACATTATTACCATAGAGAGCCGGCTGTCGGAGGTAAGATACCAGATAGAAAGCATGGAATCACAGCTTCGTACCTATGACAATCAGGTGGATTACAGTACTGTACATATGAATGTGAAAGAGGTGGAAAAATATACACCTCAGCCGCAAAAGGGTGCCTGGGAGAGAATTAAGACCGGGTTTGCAGACAATGTCAGCCGGGTAACAAAAGGAATTAAGAATGCGGCAGTAGAATTTATCATTGCCCTTCCTGTTTTGTTTGTCTGGGCAGTGGTAATTATGGCAGTGGTACTTCTGGTACGCTTCTTTTTAAAAAAGAAACACCGGAAAGACATAGATACGGTAAAAGAAAACAGTTTATTTAAAAAACATACTTTGAAAAATAAAAAGGAAGAAGAAAAAGAGTAAAATGAGGGAAAATATGGAAACAACGAATGCACAGTTTAAATCCGGTTTTGTCAGTCTGATTGGAAGACCAAACGTAGGAAAATCTACACTGATGAATCACCTTATCGGACAGAAAATCGCCATTACATCCAGTAAACCGCAGACTACCAGAAACAGGATTCAGACCGTATATACGGATGAACGGGGGCAGATTGTATTTTTAGACACGCCGGGAATCCATAAGGCAAAAAATAAACTGGGAAATTATATGGTAAATACCGCCAAAAGAACCATTTCAGAAGTGGATGTGATTCTCTGGC
>CAZDAT010000163.1:0-3902 GCA_964503695.1 uncultured Lachnospiraceae bacterium | reverse complement strand
CGGATAATATATTCTTTTCCTTCCTGTACACCTGTCAAATCCATACGAATCCTCCTATTCTGCACTTGTTAATTAGTTTTCTCTAACCATGGTAGAGTTTAGCACCACTAACTCTTCCTGTCAAGTCTTATTGATAGATTTTTTCAAATTTTTCCATTTTGCAAAAAAATGCTGCTATTTCATGCATTCGCACGGTTGTGCAGTAATTTCCCTCACCTGCCTGCCATTGGCATATCCACATGCCGTAAGTCCTGCCTGCACAATTTCATCCCACATGCAGGTAGAGAGTTCTAACTTTGTGTCATCATCAAATTCTATCAGATACGCATTTTCTACCCCACATCCGCGCCCGCAGTCTAATCGGTATATATTGCGTCTGCTGACTGCACCGATTTCTTCAAGGATGTTTACCATCCGGTAAACCGTTGCTGTCCCGATATTTTTATCTATTTTGGATGCTTTATAATATATTTCTTTACAGCAGGAGCACTCCTCCTGCAATATAATATCCAGAAGCATCAAACGCTGCTTCGTAATGCGGCAGCCCCGCTCCCTAAGCTTATGGATAATGTTTTCCTTCTGCATCTCTGTCCTTCTGTAACTTCCGTCCTGTTCCTCCACTGTCAGCCACCTCCCTGCTTCTTCTTTATGCAGTTAGTTTATGCTAACCCTTAAGATTTGTCAAGGACAAAGATACGCAGTCCATTTTATTCAATCCATTTAATACACATGCCCTTCATCGTTCCATCCTCTTTCAAATCATCTATTTCGGTGTACAGAGTACCCTGCTTGTTACCATAACCATATTTTTCACCAACACGCATATCCTCCAATTCATTGATTCTGTTTAACGTGCAGAATCGTGCGATTGACGTATAACCCGGCACGATGCCTCCGGGCATGATTACCTGGCAGGAATCTTCTTCCGCTGAAACCTCGAATCCTATAATTGTTTCATCATTGCAATGTACAATCATCTCACGTCCGGTTTCCTTATGTTTCATGCAAACACTCTCATGTTCTTCTAACCATTCGTCACTATAATCCCACTCATCTGTATTCAAAAACTCCTCCAAAGAAATCGGAAGTGTATAATATTCCCCCTCAATGATAATTTCATTTGAATCATATGGATGTTGTAACAATTCCATGGATATTCCCGATTGTTCTGAGACAAGTTCCAATTCCGCCTCTAAAGCTGCATCGCTCATATTTCTGGAATACGGATACGCTGCAATTATATTTTTAAAATATTCCAGCGTCGCATCATCTATGCGTTCATCTATCGCGTAATCCATAATATAGCGGACATTTTCACCGCCCTCAATTTTCTTTATATCCGCTCCGTAAAAAATGCCTTCCGGCAAATATGTGATATCGTCCGGTAATACTACTTTTCTAAGATACATATTTCCGGCAAATGCATAACTGCCTATTCCATTCAACCCTTCCGGCAATTCTAATCTCCGAATATCTGTCATATAAAACGCATGCGAGCCTATTATCCCGCTTTCCATCGTTTCAGGGAAAGACACCTTTCTCAAATCTGTACATTCATAAAAAGCATAGTCCGAAATAATCCTCATCGTGCTTGGAAGCTTTACATAAAGCAATGGCTCTCTTTGAAACGGACTACTCACAAAAAGCCAAGAATCAACACCGATATCATAGAATGCATATCTGCCAATTCTCTCAATTCCCTCTTCAAACTCCAGCCAAAGCAGTCTGCCGCCCGCGTCACCTTCATATTGCTCGATATATACGATGTCCTTTCCTTCATATTCTGACGGAATCTTTAAATAAATAACGCTCGAATGTGCAATGAGCAATCCATAATCTACCTCTGCATCCATTTGCTCACGGCTTACTAATTCATAATGAATATTAAAAAAAGAAAAATAAATCCATCCTACCGTAATTATCACCGCCAGAATAACATAAAATACATATATTTTTTTCTTCTCCTGCGCTTGTCTTTCTTCATACTGTCGTGTTATCTCAATGAGTTCATTCATACTGCTGCACCCCCTGCTTTCCATAAGCAAAAACGCACTAAGCATCCTATTGTTGTAAAAAGCATTTCCACAAAAATTCGATATACAACGGCTCTTATGACAGAAGGCTTTCCCTCTTTTCTTAAACTGGCTTCTATCACTTCATTTTGTTCATCCGACCGGTTCAATAACGCTCTTTCCTCAAAGATTTTTTCTATCTTCTTTACATAAAGCGGTATGGACATATAACCCCAGAATATTGCATTTGCCAAAGTAAATATTCCCTTACCAATCTGCACTTCCGTAGTCCAACCGGACAAAAACCCAATTATTGTAACAAGAATACATCCTGCTCTCAAAACCACATCATACAGGAACGCCCAACCAATCATATTTCTATACGCAAACCAATTCGAGCCCAGAAAAAAAACGGGTATATGAAAAATCCGATAACCGTTTCTATACACAACTACCTTTTTACATAATTTTGTGTTACAGCAAAATGCTTCCAAATCACTCTGGCAGACTTGTTCCATTTTCATCTCCTCCTTAAACTATCTCCTGTCATTTTCTGTCGGATGCACGCAGAAAATCGTATACTATCCAACAAAAAGTCATACTTCCTGTTTTCAAAGTTCTAACAACAGAAAGTATGACTTTTGATTTGTTCTCCGACAGGGCAAACTACACTTCCTCATCCACCTTAATGCCCTTCAAATCTGCCTCTAACACCTTCATACTGTATTTTATCTCGTCAAGACTCTGTGATACATCCTTTCCGGCATCATCCATCTGTACGATTGCCGTCATCTCTGTGGCATCCATATCCGGCGCATCCATCTGACGCTGGATTGCCTCCACCTTCTCTATGGCTTCCTTCGTGCCCTCAATCATGGCTTCCTGTATTGCACGGTTTAACTTCTGCTCCTCTAACTGTTCCTCTCGCTCTTCCTGCTCTTTTGCATTCTTCTCGGCTTTTTCCTGCGCTTCTTCCATCTTCTCGTCGATATGCTCCTTTGCTTCCTGCAAAGCCATACCGATAATTTCCTGATTCGCAGCTTCCATAACTTCGTCTGCCGCATTCTTCGCATCCAGCATTGGATTTGACTTCAAACGCTCCTGTTTGATTGCATAGATACCCGCAGTATCCTCCCGCATCTGCTTGTCCGCATCTGCAATCTGTTTTTTTAATTCCACTGCACGGCCATGCAGTTCCAAAGCTCGGCTCTGGTACTCCGTGCGCTCGCTCTGATACAATTCCCCAAGACGTTTTCGTTCTTCCTCTGTCAATTCTTCCGTGCTCACGCCCGAATTGATATCCTTCGCTTTTTCTAAAAGTTCCAGATCCTTCTGTTCCTGCGAATCTGCATCCACTTCATACAGTTCCCTCAGCGCCTCTTTATCGTCTGCGATATCAGAAAGTTCTACAGCCGCTGATTCCTTCCGTGCAGAGAGTTCCGCATAATGGTTTCTGCGCGTCTGTATCATATCATCTACGGATTTGTCACTGTCCCATGCATTCTTCACAATATTCCATGCTGCTTCCTGCGCTTCCTTTCGTTTCTGCGCAATCGGATTATCTACAATATTTGAATTTCCCACATAAATACTCTGTCGCGTATTCTGTCCGCCTGATTTCTCTGCCCCCTGTTCTGACGCTTTTGTCAGGTTCACTGTGGCAAATGCATTGATACCCAGATTCATATCTCATACCCCCTTATAAGGAATATATCGGCATATGAAATGCAAAATTTTACTACTGCTTTTCAATTGATATAATTTTACCGTCAAATCCGTCAATTTCCGAAACTGCACCTGTATACGTTACTGTTACCTTATCACCAACTGCCACGTCACTCAGACCATCCGGTTTATCTTCAAATGAAAATGCATAACTGACACCATTCT
>CAZDAT010000162.1:0-4049 GCA_964503695.1 uncultured Lachnospiraceae bacterium | reverse complement strand
TCTTTGATGCGTTTACAGGCGGTTCTTTTGAGAATATGTCTATTTTCGCATTAAACATTACTCCATACATTACATCCTCCATTATCATGCAGCTTCTTACCATTGCAATTCCGAAACTGGAAGAAATGCAGAAGGATGGAGAAGATGGCAGAAAGAAAATCGCATCCATTACCAGATATGTCACAGTGGCACTTGCACTGATACAGGCGGCTGCCATGGCAATCGGATTTGGAAGAAGCGGTTTATTGCAGGAATACAATGCATTAAACATTATCACTGTAATTGCAGCCTTAACAGCAGGTAGTGCATTCCTTATGTGGGTAGGTGAGAGAATTACGGAAAATGGTGTCGGAAATGGTATTTCCATCGTATTGGTCATCAATATTATTTCCAGACTTCCGCAGGATTTCACGAACCTCTATCAGCAGTTTATCCAGGGAAAAGCAATTGCGGTAGGTGTACTTGCAGCAGTAATTATTGTGGCAATCGTACTTGCAATGGTAGTGTTGGTTATCATCTTAAACGATGGTGTCCGTAAGATTCCTGTTCAGTATGCGAAAAAAGTACAGGGAAGAAAAATGGTGGGAGGACAGAGCAGTAATATCCCGTTAAGGGTAAATACAGCCGGAGTTATTCCGATTATCTTTGCATCCTCACTCTTCCAGTTACCTCTGGTAGTTTGTACTTTATTCGGTATTAATCCTTCGGGATTCTGGGGAGAAGTGCTGAAAGGCATGAGCTCCAGCAACTGGTGTAAACCAAGTGCACCGCAGTATTCCATCGGACTGGTAATTTATATTGTATTAGTAATCTTCTTTGCTTACTTCTATACATCTGTTACCTTTAATCCCCTGGAAATTGCCAATAATATGAAAAAACAGGGTGGATTTATTCCGGGTATCAGACCTGGTAAACCAACCAGTGATTATCTGACAAAGATATTAAACTACATCATCTTTATCGGTGCATGTGGACTGACTATAGTAGGTGTGTTGCCTTTCGTATTTAATGGTGTATTCGGAGCAAGTGTTTCCTTTGGGGGAACCAGCCTAATCATCATTGCCAGTGTTATCCTGGAAACAATTAAAGCAATTGAATCCCAGATGCTGGTACGTAACTACAAAGGCTTCCTGAATGATTAACTATAGATATTATTGCATTCATATTTTTTAAAATAAACAGTATTATGTACAAGAAATGCCATGGAACCAAGAGAAAATGGAACATAATTGTACATAATACTGTTCTTTTTTGTAATTGTAGTTTTCTTTAGAAGCATTTAGAATTTTTCTCAGATTCCCTCTTTTTTATTATGAGGGAAAATGCTATACTATAAGGGTATGTGCAGACGTAATTATCTGTCACGAGCCGGACAGCTCAGAAAAAAATCAGAACAGATATTATATACAGAACAACAGAAAGGAATTATTTTATGAAAATTATTATGTTAGGTGCCCCCGGTGCCGGAAAAGGAACCCAGGCAAAAATGATTGCGGATAAATACCGTGTTCCGCATATTTCCACAGGCGATATTTTTCGTGCAAATATTAAAGAAGGTACGGAGCTTGGAAAAGAAGCAAAACAATATATGGATAAAGGACTTCTGGTTCCGGATGAATTAACCGTAAAAATTTTACTTGACCGCGTGGCAAAAGACGACTGCAAAAACGGCTATGTTCTGGATGGATTTCCAAGAACCATTCCGCAGGCAGAGGTTTTGGAGCATGCCTTAAGCGAACTGGGAGATAAAATTGATTATGCCATTGATGTGGATGTGCCGGATGAAAATATCATTAAGAGAATGGGCGGAAGAAGAGCATGTCTGTCCTGCGGGGCTACATATCATGTAGAGCATATTCCGCCGAAAACAGAGGGTATTTGTGACAGATGCGGTAAAGAACTGATACTTCGGGATGATGATAAACCGGAAACTGTAAAAAACCGTTTACAGGTATATCATGAACAGACACAGCCTCTGATTGATTTCTACAGTGCAAAGGGTGTTTTGAGACAGGTAGACGGAACCGTGGATATGCAGGACGTATTTCATGCAATTACCGAGATTCTCGGTTAAGCATAAGTTACAGGTCATCAGCGGATTTTAAGAAGGAATAGTGTTAGAAAGGAATTAGGCATAAGAGTATGGCTGTATCAATTAAATCGGAACGTGAAATTGAACTCATGCGGCAGGCAGGAAAGATTCTGGCCAAGGTACATGACGAGCTGGGAAAGGCGATAAAACCCGGAATGTCTACCCTGGACATTGACCGCATGGGAGAAAAATTAATCAGAGATTATGATTGTATTCCGAATTTTTTAAATTATAACGGATATCCGGCATCTGTCTGTGTATCTGTCAATGAAGAAGTAGTTCATGGAATACCGAAAAAAGAACGTATTTTAAAAGAAGGGGATATTGTCAGTCTGGATGCAGGACTTATTTATAAAGGATATCATTCGGATGCTGCAAGAACGCATTATGTGGGAACGGTTTCTGCGGAAGTAAAAAAACTTGTGGAAGAAACGAGAAACAGTTTTTTTGAGGGTATAAAAATGGCTCGTGCAGGCAATCATTTATATGATATATCCAACGCCATTGATGCTTACATTTCAAACCTGGGGTATGGGATTGTAAGAGACCTGGTAGGGCATGGTATTGGAACCGCACTTCATGAAGACCCGCAGATACCAAATTTCAGACAGAGACGCAGGGGCTTAAAGCTGCAGCCGGGAATGACACTTGCAATTGAGCCGATGATTAATATGGGAAGGGCTGATGTGGAATGGCTGTCAGATGACTGGACAGTGGTGACACAGGACAGACTGCCGTCAGCACACTATGAAAATACGATTCTGATTACAGAGGCAGAGCCCGAAATCCTTACCATGTTGTAGAGGACTTGAGAAAGGGCAAATGTCATAAAAAGAGTGGAATTTAAAAGAAAAAGCTTGCTTTTTTGGAAACTTTAGGTAGAATGGAAAGAGGTTAGCATGACAGGTTTTCTGGTGTCCTCAAAAGCAGGACATGATAAAGATAAGATATATGTCATAATCAGAGAAGATGCAGAATATGTATGGCTGGCAGACGGGAAAACGAAATCCCTGTCAAACCCCAAGAAGAAAAATAAGAAGCATGTTCAGCCGATAAAGTATTTTTATGATACAGCATTAAAAGATGCACTGGAAGAAAACCGGGAAGTATCTGACTTTGAGATTATGATGGTGTTAAAGGAATACAAAAATAAGCAAATGTAATGATACAGGAGGAAATGAAATGTCTAAATCCGATGTAATTGAAATCGAAGGAACCGTAGTGGAGAAATTACCGAACACAATGTTTCAGGTGGAATTAGAAAACGGACACAGAGTTTTAGCACATATCAGTGGTAAGCTCCGTCAGAATTTTATCCGTATTTTACCGGGTGACAAGGTAACCCTTGAGCTTTCTCCATACGATTTGAGCAAGGGCAGAATTATCTGGAGAGATAAATAAGAAAAAGTACAGGATTAAAATTAAAAACCGTCTGGCAATCTTTTAAGAAGGAAGAGAAGCTGAAATATGCTAAAATACAGGAAAAACTTCTTCTTACGGGGTTGACAGGCGGTTTTCTGCATGCTACAATTAACAACGGTCTTTTTATGAAAGGAGGGTTTAACATGAAAGTTAGATCATCAGTAAAACCAATTTGTGAAAAGTGCAAAGTAATTAAAAGAAAAGGTGCAATCAGAATTATCTGTGAAAATCCTAAGCACAAACAGAGACAGGGCTGATTCATATATTTAATGACCAGTTATGAATGGACTGTCGCATTATTGTAAACGGCGAAAGACAGATGTTTTTAACATCGTGAAGATAATGGAACGTATCAGCAAAAGTCGATACGGGAAATTACTTTTTGATACCGAGAATAATGTAACACACAAATAGGTGCAATCAGTTTTCAAAAATGAAAACAGCATCCGAGTATCGGAAACGTCGGACAGATATCCGACCGGGTAGAAATACCCCAATCAATTAGTAACAATTAATTAGGAAAACGGAGGAAACG